>JBDRTM010000600.1:0-5836 GCA_043824065.1 Planctomycetota bacterium
ATCAGGATTGGCCGATTCACAGGTAGTTGTGGACGTGAAGCTGGACAAGCAGGCTGATGGATTGTGGTGGAAGGCACAGGACAAAACAATTGAGTTTAAAAATATTGACAGGGTATGGCGTGCAGAAACGCAGTTGCAAAGAGCCGGTTCCTACCAGCTTGAGGTCAAGGGGCCGGGAAGTGACAGGCGTATTGCTATCGCTTCCGGGGCGGTTTTACTGCAGCAGGACAGTGTGCCGGAAATTGAATTTGTGCCCGGCAACGCCGGGTCGGATCAAACCCGCTTTCAGCGGGCCGACCGGAGTCTTACGGTGAATCCTGGAGAAAGACTGAAGTTTGACATACGAGCTTCTGATGATTTTGGGATAGGCCGGATATACGTAACGCTTGGACAGGTGCGGGCGAACAGCCCTGCAGAAACAATAGAGAGCTGGAAATATGAAGGACCACCGGGAAGAAAGGAGCAGGTGGCTGAAACACTTCGTTTGTCGATTGATGCCGGTGTGTTCAAACCGGGTTCGGCCTACGTTTTACAAGCATTCTGCCAGGATTTTAGCCCGATGAAGCACCTGGGACAATCGCAGCCTGTAACACTTCAGGTCAAGTCATTAGATGAGCTGACGATTTCGGCTGATGACCCATACGGTGATGCTTTTGAGGCACTGAACAAAGCCATTGAAGCCCAGCAGGCGGCCCTGGGTGTAACGGAAAATGTGTTAACTAATATAGACGATGTGATTGATAAAAGCAGGAAAGAAGCGGAAAATATCGAGAGCCTGCAGAGACATCAAAGCGAATTGAACAAAAAGCAGAAACTTGTCGGTGATTATATGACTGAGGCCTGGGATGTGTCATCATCTCCGCGTCCCAGGTTTGTTGATAAACTGGTTGAGCTCAGAGACGGCGAACACGCCCGTGTAATGGAGAAAATAGGAACGATTGGTGCAACAGAACCAAAGACTAAAGCAATTAAGGTGGCTAATAAATCTGCTGTTTCTCATTCACTGCAATCTGTCGAAAAGCAGCAGGCTTTCCTGCTCGAACAGCTCATCGCGCTTAAAGGTGTAATTGCCAAACAGAGCCAGGCTGAAGCGGAAAAGGCGGCGGCGGAAATTTTAGGCGAAAGTATCGAGTCGCTTGATACAGGCGTAGAAGAATCGCTCAAAGAAATGGCCAAGGAATTGGATGATTTCATCGAGAAACAAAAACAGATAATGCATGAAAGACAAATGATTATGGACCCGGCAGCGCCGGGTCGGATCAAACCCGCTTTCAGCGGGCCGCCGGAAGACTTCAGTTCGGAGGAAGAGGACAGACTGGAAGAGCTCGCGATGGACCAATCCAAACTGGCGGAGATTTTGTCGGATGTGGTGAACGATTTTACTAATCTGGACCTGCTGGACTTCGGGGACGATGCGATGGTCGAATCGATGAAAAGTCTCTACGAGGAGGCCGACGAGCTTGCTAAACAAGCTAAGGAAACAGCAGATATGCGTCAAGCGCGAGTGGATGCCCATCGGCTGGAAACTGAAGAGGTGGAGATGGCCGAGGAGCTAATGATAAACTGCGAAGCGACACTGGGTTTCTATGATAATATACAATTTATCGCAGAGATTCCCGAAGATGAGCAGTTGTTTGCGCCGTTAGCTGAGCTGCCGTCGGAGCTCGAAGACCTGGTAGCTGATTTGATTACGACGGAAGAAGAGATGCGGCCGGAGGTGGAAGATATCGGCAGCTATCTTAATTCTCTGGACCATACGGCAGGGCCGGTTTCCGACGGAACTATAAGCAGCACCAGCGCCAAAGGCAAAACCGGCGACCAGAAGCCGGAGGATAATATCATCCAGGGACGCAGCGGGGCCGGACGCAGCGGCATGTCTGACGGCCAGTTGGTAGAGCCGGTAGCCAAGGAGCTGTCCGACAATGAGTACGGTTTACGAGAACGGGTCTCAAACACGCCTTTGGAAAGCGGACAGGTCAAGGATGAAGACACGAAAGCGCAGACGGGAGGTACAGGACTCGGTAAGGACAGCGACCAAGCCACTATGTTCGGAGTAGGGGGTAAGCTGCCCCCGAAGGTATTAGATATGATGAAAGCTACAGAGGAAAAACAGCTCAACATCCGTCAGTCGGCACAAGAGCTGGTGCTCAAGCTCGAAAGTCACAATCTGCCGACAATGGAGCTTGAAAAGTCCATTCGAGCGATGAAAGGAGTAGAGGAGTCTATCAAAAGCCGTAGTGGAGTAGGTATTCGAGGAGCTTTTGACGAAGTAGTCAGCTCGCTGAAGAAATCGCACCGGGCATTGGGCAGACAGATTGCACTGCAATATACACGGGACAAAGCAACAGACAGAAAGCTGGACGACATGCTTTCAAGGAAACAGCAATATCGTTTCAAGGGCTATGAGCATATGATCAGCGCCTATTTTGAGGCACTGGCACAGGGTAAAGACAAAGGGCAGAAGACAGAGGACAGATGACAGAAGCTGGTTTGGCGTTGTCGAAGCTGGTATCGAAGCTGGAAGCTGGAAGCCGGATACCGGATAAAATTCACCGCCGTTAGTCGTTTTGCGGAGAATCCGGCTTTAAACCAGGACTTTGTAAAAAGATAACACTGCCGGAAGGCATCCTGTGGAGAGCTTCGAGTTTCCAGGGCGAGCATCGACAACCTTAAACGAAAAGGATTTGCAGTATGCTGAGAATTGTGTTGTCAATAGAGCATATAAGGCGGTTGTTGTGTGCCGCAGCGGCAGCTTTGCTTATCTGCGGCACCAGTAGTGCCGCTGAAACTGGAAGGTCGGTTCCGTGGCACCTCGAAGATGCTGCGTTGCGGTTTCGCATTGAAAAAGACCCCGCTTACTCACAGATACCTGATGTTCATCTGTCCGATTTGAAAAAAAAGAGGAATTGGACCGGCTCGTACTATAGACTGAATGGGAAGGTCTATAAAAAAGGTATCAATATGACCTGCCCTGGAGAGGTTACTTACAAACACGAGAAGCAGCATAGGCGTTTTGTAGCATTGGCCGGACTTAATGATAGAGCTGATTCCGATATGTCTGTCAGCTTTGAGGTCTATGCAGACAAAAGAAGATTGTACAAATCCGAGCCGTTGACCAAACATATGCCGCCGGTTGTAATTAATGTCGGGGTTCCAACGACAGCCAAGGAGGTCAAAATAGTAACGACCGGTTCTGATACGAAAGGCCGGTGGTGGGCAAGTTTGGTTAACGCAGGTTTTCTGCTGAGAGGGAAAAATCCAGACGTCTCTTTTGCCAGGCTCTATACTCCCGGCTCTGATGCGAGGGATTTTGAAGCGGTAGTTTTTACGACTATAGGCCAGCGAGTCCCCAGCCGGTTATTTTGGACTGGAGCAGATGAGCCGATGGAGATACTTTTCGACAACTCCTATGGCAGTACAATCTATTTTGTTTATCTTGTGCATAAAAATCAATCTCGATCCTCGATTCTCGACCCAGCAGCGCTGGGTTCTGATCAAAACCCGCCGTTGGCGGGTCGATACTCGACGAGCATCGAGCATCCAGCATCAAGCATCGAGGACTGGGAGCCAAAAGCCGGGGTAACTTTAGAGACAAGATATACATACAAAAATTACCCCGAGTGTAAGGAGCTGTCCGGTTTATTGAAAGTGTGGGATGAGGTTGCTGAGCCGGTGGGCAAGAGTCTGGTTGATAATATTCACCATTCGTTTCCAATTCATCATCTGTGGCACGGCCTTCCAGGCCGTGAGTCAATCACGGGCAAGATGCCCGTGCCACACCAGCATCGAGCATCCAGTATCGAGAAACCTCATCTTGCGCTATATCGCTATGAGGGTTTCTTTCGGACTGAAGAAGCCGGTGAATACGTTTTTGCCACGGCGTCGAATTGGGCTTCTCACCTGCTTGTCGATGGTAAACTGGTAATAAGCTGGCCGGGCGAGCACAACTATCGGGCCGGCATCAAAGGGGAGAAACAGGGTAAGATTTCTCTCGGAGCCGGCGTGCATAAGCTGGAATATCTGAACTACAGCCCATGGGGACAAATGTTTACGTTAGCTGCCTGGCAAAGGCCGCAGGAAAAATTAAGCCTTATGACCAGAGGTGATTTCCTGCCTGTGGGACGCTTCGTGGCTACGGCAATCGGATATAAAGACCTGGCCAAAGATGGTGGCAGCCCCCGCCAGGGACAAGCGGGGGCAAGCTTTAAGTGGCAGATAACCGATGATTGGCGGCTTGACCAGGGAAAAGCGGCCCTGGTTCGGATGCGCTTCGATGTACTCGAGACAAAACGCAACGTGGATTATGCATACAGGTGGAAATTCGACGATGGAAAAATCGAGACCGGCGAAAGTATCGAGCATGTGTTTTTACGACCCCAGATGCGCACGGTAACACTTGAAGTGCTGAAAGACGGAGGGGTAATTGCCGAGGTAAAACAAAAAATCCACGTTCATCTTTTATGGGATAAAATCCAGCTCGAGCCAAAGAACATACAGGCTTTCGAAAAAGCTATATCCGAAAGCGATTTGAGCAAAGTTCCAATAGGTGATATCGTCAATTTATACACTTTTGCCGATGGCCTTGAGCGCCAACAATGGAGGCAACAGGCCGTGACCGCTTTAATGAAGAGGATGGACGAGCTTGTGGCGGAATCCCAGCACCAACGTTTCTGCCTTGAGCTGGGTCGGTATCTGCGCTCGGCTCCGGTACGGCAGTATGAACAGGCATTGGAACTTTTCTCCCGTTTGCAGGAAAAATCGGCGCCGAATCCGGTTGTTCGCCAAGATGCGATGGTTTCTCAGGCCGAATTGTTGGTGCAATGCTTCGGAAAGGTACGGGAGGCGTTAAAGATTCTAAACCAGCTCGAAAAGGAGAAAAAATTAGAAAACAAAAGAGTTACTCGATTCAGGATGGCTAAAGCTGAAGCTCTGATAGCGCTGGAGCAGGTAGAAAAAGCCAGGGAAATACTTCAAAATCTTCGGGCTGGTTCCGAACAGCCCGACAGCACTAAGCAGGAGGTCAAGGATGTTGGGCTGCTGCGGCATGCAAGGCAATTGGCAGATAACACCGATGACCCGGAGCAATTAAATTACGCTATGGAGAAGATTGAGGAAATCATCGCTGATGACCCGGTGACGTTGCTGATGCCGAATTTGAACCTGATAAAGCTGGATGTGCACCTGGCGAGGAAGGAATATCTGGTCGCCTTCTATTTAGCTGAGCGGTTGAATAAGCTCGAATTAAGTAACTACTATCGGTCACAGATTCTCGTCCGGCAGATAAAGGCGCTCTGTGCTATCAAGGCCGTGGACCAGGCCAAGGTGATTTACGAGACCATGGCGACAAACTATCCGTACAGCCCGGCAGTGGCTGAGGCCAAGAAGGTCATTGTTGAAACAGTTGTGGCAGGACAGAACAAGAAAGTGCCTAAAGTGAACTAAAGTGCCTAAAGTGAGCTAAAGTTAAAAGACAAATAACTTTATGTGCTTTAAGCTTGCTTATTCCATTCGTTACTCACTTGCTTTTAACCCAGCTTCCAGGGCTTTCTGTATTCGTAGTGCAGTAGTTTATTAGCCCGTTTATTATTGGTAATTAGTTCTTTCTTTGGGTCCCATTCGATTCGCGATTTCGTAGCCAGAGCGATGTTGGCCAGGTGGGCAAACGTTGTTGAGCGGTGGCCTGTTTCCATATCACAATTCGGGCGTTGTCGGGTTTTGACGCAGTCAAGAAAGTTTCGAATGTGCTGGACGGTAAGGTCGCCATCTATTCGTTTGCCTTCGTGCGGCTCGATATTCGAGCTGCTATCCTGAAATTGTCCTGCTCTTGAAGGCACGA
>JBDRTM010000601.1:0-9066 GCA_043824065.1 Planctomycetota bacterium
TTCACAAAGATACTCGGCGACGAAATGTCCTTATATTCCAGCTCCGCCTCAGTCAACGCCGTCTCACACCCAATCGACCAGTGAATCGGCTTCAATTGTTTATAAACCAATCCTTTATCTACCAGCTCGGCGAACACTTCCAGAATCCCCGCCTCATAGCTCGGCTTAAACGTCAGATATGGATTCTCAAAATCGCCGAATATCCCCAACTCCTGAAACTGCCTGCTCTGCACCTTGACGTATTTGCGGGCATATTTGAAACAGTCTTTGCGGATATCGAGCTTGCTTCTGCCATGCACCTTTTCACCGAGTTCCGCCACCACTTTCGATTCGATGGGCAGGCCGTGACAGTCCCGGCCCGGCACATAAGGAGCATCAAACCCGGCCATAGTCTTGTACTTAACAACAAGGTCTTTAAGGACCTTATTTATGACGTGCCCCATGTGAATATCGCCGTTGGCATAAGGCGGCCCATCGTGCAGTATATACAAAGGCGCACCTTTCCTGGCCTTTCTGATTTTAGCGTAAATATTCTCCTTCGCCCATTTTTTACGCAACTGCGGCTCACGCTGAACCAGGTTGGCCTTCATTGAAAAGCCCGTCTTCGGCAGATTCAATGTATCTCGATAACCTTTTTCTTTTTTGTCCGACATCTAATCAATCCTTAGAAACTCTAAAACAATCAAACGGCATATAGTAAATGCTCTAATTAGCATTGTCAACATCAACCGTGGCACTTGTCATTCCTGCGAAACTTGTCCCTTCGCGAAAGCGGGGAGCAGGAATCCACATCCAACGAATGTCTGGATTCCGCATCAAAGCCTGCCCTGAGCAAAGCCGAATGGGTGCGGAATGACAATTCTTTTAATCCCAACAAAAAAAGCCTTCCAAAGTTTGCTGCTCTGGAAGGCTTTTAGATACCTGTTACTATAGCTTTCTCAGGGCAGCTTGAGCTTCTCCGCAATAATTATGATAATCGCATTGTTCATGTTTCTATTCATAATATCCAAACCGAAGCAATCTAATTAAACTTCTCACCGGTACTATCTACCATAATACTCGGCCAATGTCAAGGGCATCTTTAAAAAATGACGCCGTACGCCTGTCATCCTCAACCGCCGGCGCAATTTGGTAGGGTGTGCATCGCACACCATTCGGCTGTTTATTCCCCGAACGTATCCCCCGCATACAGGGTCTCTGATATAGCGGGCCTTCGGCCGTCGCAATCGCAAAGCCAATCATGTCTATAATAGCCCTCTTTGACCCACCGTTCAAAGCTCGAGTACGGCCAGGCATGAGGACAACGAACCAGACCGTGCTTGACGGGATTGAAGTGAATATAATTGACATGTCGCATAAGATCCTCTTCATCACGGATTCTGTGTTCCCAAAACCTCTTTTGCCAGATACCACGTTCGCGATGATTGCGTCTGGCCTGCGAGATTTGGGCTTCTTTGCCACCGATGCCCATCCAGAGCTTGGAGAACCTGCTCTTTATGCGCCCCCATCGTTTCGAGAAATCAGCATCATTGTCAGGCAATTCCCAAATGCAGTGCAGATGGTCTGGCAGCAGAACCATAGCCGATAAATAAAATTGATGGTTTGTTTTTTCTTCAGCAATTGCCTGCCGCAGACATTCACGAGCCGTGGATTTTGAAAACAGATGCCGTCTGCTATGTGTCACCAACGTGAAGAAGAAAATTCCTCCGGGTTCATATGTTCGCTTGTAATTCGGCATTATACAAACAATATAATCGCAAAAGCCCGTCCCAACAAAGGTAAATGGTGTGCAGTGCACACCCTACCCGCTGTTTATATGGTTTCCGTATAACATTCAAACTCAACTGCCGGAAAGCTACGCGATTTTTTCCAATTAACCAATTAACTAATCAACCAATTAACTATCCCTCTTCACTCACCCAAGCCATGAATAGGTTCTGTTCAAAGCTTTTCTATAACAAAGTTTGATTTTCAAAGTACCGCTTGGCTTCTTCAACCATATACATCGTTCTACAATTCGGGCAGTAGAGGTAATACTCGTAATAGTACGTTTGGGCAGGTTTCTGCTTGCGCCGTGGTACTTTTTTAACAACAGGTGTTGAGCATTTACGGCATGATTGGCCTTCCTGCGTTATTTTTCTTGCGCTACTATCTTCAGGACGTTGTTCATAACCTTCATCTGCGGGAAGATTAGGCTGCTTTAACGCCTCCATTGAAAGCTTGTCGCATCGCTCATTACCACCAAGACCAGCATGACCTTTGACCCATTCAAACTCTACTTGATGTTTGTTACACAAGGCTATTAATTTTTCCCATAAATCAATATTAGACGCTTTTGCCTTTTTATTTCGCCACCATCCATTTTTCCGCCATTTTTGAGCCCAACCCTTGGTCATAGCATCAACCAAGTATCGTGAGTCACTATAAAGTTTGACCATACAGGGAAACTTGAGTGCCTGCAATCCGGCTATGGCTGCAAACAGTTCCATTCGATTATTTGTTGTGAGACTAAAGCCCCCGGTTAGTTCTTTCTGAGTATTACCGGAAATCAGGATTACGCCATAACCACCAGGGCCTGGATTCGGCTCACATCCTCCATCCGTGAAAATCGTAACTTCTTTCACTTGTTCTTGTCCTCCGGTCATATAGCTTATTAAGGACAGTCAACGTTTTTTGTGCATTGTCTCAAAGCCATTATTAACAAACATAAATCCAAGATGTCTCGCTTCGTCGCTCGCTAATGAGAAATTTACACTACTGAAACCGTATTTTCAAGAAAAAATTCTTATCGTTATCTTAGGTAGGGTGTGCACTGCACACCGAAACTCTTGAAAAGTAAGCAAGGATAGGCTTAGTAGAAGGGCGGTCCCGTGCGTTAAAATAGGTAAAATATTAGTGAAAAATCAATCAAAAACGCAGAGGGGTAAGAACAAAAATCAGAATTTTTGAAAATTTTTAACCGCTTTGCTGACATTGAGTTACGAGTCTCAGGAATCGAGAATCGAGGACTTTTTTCGCATCAAATACGCAGATAGCTCTCATAGTAGGAGGCCTTGCTTTTCGCCCCCCAGCCGAAAGGCCGTAAAATTCTGTTATCTGTCTTCTGACTTCTGTCGTCTGTCTTCTGTCTTCTGACTTCTGTCGTCTGTCTTCTGTCGTCTGACTTCTGTCTTCTGACTTCTGTCATTTATCGAGTGTGAATTATTAATCTCGTCATTCCCATCCCGGTATGTGTTGAACGCGTATGTGTTCACCCCGTACTTGCCTATCGCTACATCCGCCACGGCTATACCTTCCGCCGCATCCCACTCACCCGGGGCAAATATGCTATCGTTGAACCCGGCGATTACTGGCATCTTTCCAAACACAAATGGCATGCCAACGGAAAGAATGGAAAATTCTACGCAGTGCGTACAGTTATCACTGAAGAAGGTAAAAGGCATCTGATTTTAATGCACCGTCAGGTACTCAGAATTCCACCTTATATTTTTGTTGACCATATTAACCACAATGGCCTGGACAATCGTAAGGCAAATCTACGACCGGCAACACGAGCCCAAAATAGCCAAAATCGAGTTAAATTTAAGAACCGAATCTACGGCTCGAAATTCAAGGGAGTTACATGGAACCGTAAATATAAAAACTGGCAGGCACAGATACAAGTCAACGGCAAGTCGACGGCTCTCGGCCGCTTCACTGACGAAATCACAGCAGCCAAAGCCTACGACCGTGCCGCCAAAAAATACTACGGCCAGTTCGCATCGCCGAATTTCCCACACCCAGCCCCTCGTTCCTGTTGGCGCTCTGCAATCATTCACCAACTAATGCACCTCATTCTCTTCCTTATTTTTCAACGATACACCTACTTCCCAGACAGGTCCCCTCGACATTCGACATTCGATATTCATCATTCGACACGCCTGTTAGAAGCGTATGTATCCATATTCGCATTTCCCGCCTCCCCCTCGACAGTTGTAGGGTGGGGCTTGCCCCACCGTTTCCCTAACCTACCCTTGACAGCACCGCCTTCAATACGTAAAGTGGCGGCAATGGCAAAGAAACTTTACATAATTGATGGCCACGCACACATTTACGCCGCCTATTACGCCCAGATGCGACCGCTGACCAGCCCGGCCGGCGAGCCTACCAAGGCCACTTTCATTTTCACGACAGCCCTGGTAGGCCTTATCCAGCGACAAAAACCGGACATGCTCGTCGTGGCAATGGACAGCAAGGCCAAAACCTTTAGAAGCGATATTTACCCAGAATACAAAGCCAACCGCCCACCGATGCCGGATGATATGCCCGTACAGATAAATCGGATCGAGCAGATTCTCAATGCGATGAATGTCCCGGTCCTTCGCATCGACGGCTTTGAAGCCGATGATATAATCGGGACCCTCGTCAAAAAAGCCGGCGCCGAAGGTATCGACACGTATATATGCGCGAAAGATAAAGATATGCTGCAGCTTCTTGACGAACATACCAACATCTACGACATAAAAAGCGGCAAAGTAACCAATCCCGATACTATGCTCACTGAAATGGGAATATCACCACATCAGTTTATCGACTGCCTTGCTCTGCAGGGCGATACCTCCGACAATGTCCCCGGCATACCGGATGTAGGCCCAAAAACCGCTCTGGCCTGGATACAAAAGTACGGCTCAGTTGATAATCTTTACGAGCACGTCGATGAAATAAAAGGCAAACGCGGCGACAATCTCCGCAAATTCAAAGATAAAGCCACCTTGAGCAAAGAATTGGTTACCATTGATTGCGATGTCCCGCTCCAAGTCGATTACAGCGATTTGGCTGTGAAGAAATTCAACGAAGCCGAGCTTACCCGGCTCTTCACCGAGCTTGGCTTCAGCCGCCTGCTAATCCAGCTTGGCCTGACGAACATCGAGCATCCGGACAGGGCCGTGACCGTAAGGGAGCGGTCATTACTAAGTATCGAACAACCTGCTTCGGCCAAAACAGTCAAACACGATTATCAGTTGATAGACACGCCGGAAAAATTCGACACATTTTTTACAGAGCTGAAAAAGCAAAAGTTATTCGCTCTCGACACCGAAACCACCTCCATTTCCGCTATGCGGGCCGACCTCGTCGGCATGAGTTTTTCCTGGCAGCCGCACCAGGGTTTTTATCTTCCGCTAAAGGCACCGCTCGGCTCAAAGCATCTTGATATAAAAATGGTTCGCCACAGACTCGCGCCGATACTTGCAGACCAAAGTATAAAAAAAATCGGCCAGAACATAAAATACGACCTGCTTGTCCTCGAAAACAAACAGATGCCGGTAAAGGGAGTTTACTTCGACACTATGGTCGCCTCTTATTGTCTCGACCCTTCCCGCAGCCATTCATTAAACAATATGGCAGCCGATTTCCTAAATTACGATTGCATCCCAATCTCAGCCCTTATCGGCAAAGGCAAAAACCAGCTTACTTTCGATATGGTCGATACAGCCGTCGCCTGCGAATACGCCGCTGAAGATGGCGATATAACCTTCCAGCTTTATATCTACCTCAAAGACCGTCTCGAAAAAGAACCTCTACTCAAAAAATTATTCGAAGAAGTCGAAATGCCCCTGGTCTCGGTCCTAACAGCTATGGAATACAACGGCGTCTCACTGGACACGGGGCTGCTGAGAAAAATGTCCGCCCAAATCACCGAGGCACTTCAAACTATCACCGAGCAGATTTATGAAAAAACCGGCTCGGTTTTCAACATTGATTCTCCAAAGCAGCTCGCCGAAATTCTCTTTGACAGACTAAACCTGACACCCATTCGCCTCGGCAAAGCAGGACGAAGCACAGACGCAGCCGTCCTCGAACAGCTCAGCGACCAGCATCCCGTTATCGACTTGCTCCTTCAATATCGCACTTTGAGTAAACTGAAAAATACCTATGTGGACAAGCTCGGCTTACTCATCAATCCCCGTACCAATCGCTTGCACGCCTCATTCAACCAGACAATTACTGCAACAGGCCGATTAAGCTCCAGCAGCCCGAATCTGCAAAATATACCCATACGTACCGAGCTTGGCCGCAAAATCCGCGCTGCCTTCATCCCCGCCAAAAAAACCGATTGCATCTTAAGCATGGACTATTCACAAGTCGAGCTTCGCCTGTTAGCACATTTCTCAAAGGACCAGGCCCTGATGGCCGCCTTCGCCGCCGACCGGGACATTCATCGCTTCGTCGCCTCGCAGATTTTCAATTGCCCAATCGAAGAGGTAACCGGCGAAATGCGTTCGCGCTGCAAGGCCGTTAATTTCGGTATCATCTACGGCCAAGGCGCTTTCGGCTTGTCACGCTCGATTGGCATAAGCCAGGTCGAGGCCAAAAAGTTTATCGAAGACTACTTCGCCCGCTACAGCTCAATCCGCAAATTTATGGACCATTGTATAGACCTTGCCAGGCAGACCGGCTACGCCGAAACCATTCTACATCGCCGGCGAAAAATCCCAAACCTAACCAACAAAAACGCCGCCAAACGCTCGCAGGCCGAGCGTTTGGCAGTCAATACCGTTATTCAGGGTTCAGCAGCAGATTTAATCAAAATTGCCATGATAGCCATTCAGCGAAAAATCGACGCCGAGCAATTGCCCATAAAATTAATTCTCCAAATTCACGATGAGCTCGTTTTCGAGCTGCCCACGGCCGATGCCGACGAACATGCAAAATGGATAGAGGAGGAAATGACCGGCGCTATAAAGCTCGATGTCCGGTTAAAAGTTGACATAACCCACGGCCCAACCTGGCTAAGCGATAAATAAATTGTAGGGCCAGCCCCTGCTCTTGCCCCCTGCACCCGCTTGCCCTTCGCACCTGTGCCAGCGACACTCCCGTTCTTGCTTTCGCACCTGTGCCTGCGTTACCGACAGATGCAGGCAAGAAAGCAGGGGGTGGAGGCAGGTACAAGTGACGCAAATCCGCTATATCAAACAGTCTGGTCAAAAGTAGCATCAGTCAACTCAATTACACCTGCTGGTGGTGGAGATTAAGGGTTAGTTACCCACTCCACTTTGTCCACCCAGCCGCAGTCGCTGCCAGAGTTCCCGCTTCCATCCTTCACGTATCGCCATTCCAATGTGTGTGAACCCGAAGTGCTGATGGTGTAGGTCTGCTGTTCCCAGTCGACCTCCAAACCGCTGATCTTTTCCTGCAGCGAGCCGTCGATGTAAAACTCCAGGAAGTCAAAATCTTCCTCAGACGATACCTTCCAGTAGAACTTTATCGTTCCTGTCCCGCTTACCGTCGTCTGCATCCACGAGTCCTGACTGTGCGAGATATCTCCGCTCTGTGCGGCGTCCCCATCGTAGCGGGTCGTCGTGGTCTGGGCGAACCAATCCGCACTGCCGCCCGTGGTGAAACTCAGGGCCGTGTCCAGCGCCTCGGAAAGGGGAGCGGACACCGTGAAGCTCCAGACTCTGCCCTTGCTAATACTCGCATCGGTATTGTACTGATCGATCCGCCAGTAGTAAGTCCGTTCGAATTCAAGTTCTTCGGGTGGAGTATAGCGGCTGAGAACCTGCCGACCTCGATATATGCCTGGTGTTGTTGTATCAGCATCGGCCACAGCGATTTCGTCAGTGCCGAAGTACACATCATGCTGGAGGGCGTCGTCTCCGGCGGTCCACTGAAGAGTAGGTGTCCGTGTTACACCTCTTGCCCCATCAGTTCTCATCTGGTTGGCAGCCTACCTCGCCTACCAGAATTGGGTATTTCCCGATAACATGTCCCACGCGCCCGTCCCAGTCCTCCTCGTTACCCTTCCAGGGATAAATATGTGTGCCATACACGATGTTTCCGTAGGTATCATCCAGCGCATATTCGGCATGTCATATATTTCTGGTATGCTGTGAGTTTCCCTGGCCTGGCCTTCGATAGCGAAATTGTGAAGGTCGATTATGACATAGCATCCGTTTTCGGAAATATAACGCACAACTTCGTCCACGATAAGCCGATATAGCCTCCCACCATCGTTCTGCCGTTCCATCTCCCCAAACCAGCGATTCCTGGGAAAGAGGCAATCGGATAGTATTGGAGTTCCAATCATAGATGGCTACTCGAACTGACTCCAATACCTGCTCCCCGTTGTTAGCCCACTCAAGACTGGCAACATTGACCCCCTGGAGGCGGACAGCATTTCCATCGTCGGTTTTTATCCTGCTGCCCTCGACATGCAAGGCAGCCGGCTCCAACGCGCCAGTCATCTGTTTCCTAAATTCTTCAGAACCAACGCTTGGCCTCGATTCCTTCTCGTCATTTGGTCCACCTTTATAGTATCGCACATCATCCAACCACCAGGTGACCAGGCTTTGACCAGAGTGAAATGCCAGCCAGTGCTCCTGATCATTATCCACTGGGGGGATCACTTCGAAGATGAACTCCTGCCAGTGTTCGGCGAGGGTGACAGTTTCGTAAAAGTAACCGACCCACGGCTCGTGACTCATTTGGAGGCACACCGTTATTGTCCTCGGTGCTTCTGCCTTCGCCCAGAATTTGATAGTGTGCTTCTTTCCGGCTTCAAAGCACATCTTCTCCTGTTCGAACTTGAAGTGCCAATCTATTCCGTCTATGGACGTGGTGGTCACCTTAAGGGAAAAATCCCCGCTGTGCATCTCCCTGTCATCCAACTCAATCCTCCCTGTACCTTCAGGGGTATAATCCTCTATCTGCCATACATCAGGGATCATACACCGTCGTACACTCGGCTCAGCATCATTTGCTTGCATTATGCAGAGGCCAAGGATCCCTTGCTCGAAATCCCAGTTCCGAAGCTGATTAACACCTTCTTCCAAATGAACATCAGCGCAGACTACACCGCAAACAAAGAAGATTAGATAAATTAATTTTTTACACATAACAATCCTCCTTCACCCCGTCCCGTCTTGGACGGGCGGGGTTCAAAATATAAATATAGATTGTTAATTGAAATGTAACAATCTTCAATGCGAAGGACAAAGTTTCCGCTACAACTCCGTACCCCACGTAATAATTCCTCCTCTATCGAAAAACTACAAGAATTTCACCCGCTGGATGACCTCAAAGCCC
>JBDRTM010000602.1:0-2104 GCA_043824065.1 Planctomycetota bacterium
GTCGAAGAGGAGGATTGTAATGCAATCGAAGCCATAATTGCTGAGAGCTACCAAGATTCATCTCACGATACGAAAAGGCATTTGATGAGGTACTGCAGGCAGAGGCTAACTCCCTCTATGGTTGAGAAAAACAAAAAGAGGGCTTGCCGGGTGGAATTATCACCGCCGAACGCAACTGCAACCCTGTTTATGCTGACGACCTTTGACAAAAACAGCTCCATCTCTGTGAACTACAAATCATTCCTATTTTCAAAAATAGAGTTCCGCCTACAAAAACAGCACGATAAAACATGGCTCATCGACCGTGCTGAAATCCTTGAGCTGGACAAACAACCGGCCAAATGGAACAACCTCAGATAACAAGGTATAACAAAGAAAGGTCACCAATAAATTCAGCAGTGATAAAAACCCCGGTGCAAGGGCATTATAAGCTAAGACAAATAAAAAGCACTTAGCTGAACGCCAAACGCCGATAAACTTTGGAACCGACAACACAGGATTCTTGCCTTCTTTTGCTCTTACGTTCCCTTCATACATTTGGCAAAAGTCGCCGCTTGAATTGGCCGATAGGAGGGAAGAGGATACAGGTTCTATTGTCTTGCTCATGGAAAACGGTTAATAACTATGTTTGCCAAATTGAAAAAAAACAAACTGCCCTTAAAACCTAAGCTGTTTACTATTCGCTGGTATCCCAGCAGCAGAAGCTGTGTGCACCCAGGCAGTCGAAAGGTCAAGCCTCAGCAGATGCCGCCGTTAATGGTCCGCAAGGCTGAATGGCGCCGCTGACTCCACCTCATTATCCCCCTACAACATTGTTATTTCCGCGAAATTGCAAAAGGAGTGTCAATCATCAATGGCCAATAACCAATTGAAAAGGGGCTTATACCGAATCAATCGGCATAAGCCCCGTATTAACGCGAATCTGCTATACCAACCCCGTTAGATATGAAAAATACGACGTTATCTAACGGAGTCAACCACGCCCCCATATCTTGCTTCGCCTGCCCCCGCGGCTTTCGACGCGAGTCGGGGCGGCGGGCAAGAAGCAATGGGAGCCAACTAAATCACACGATTTAGGGTGCCGGTTCCGGCGGCGGAGGATACAAACGAATATCGTCAAAGTACATCGTACCTGAACCACCAGCCTGTGGAAAGTTCTTATTGAATAACCCAAGGGCAATCGTATTGACATTGGCAAGGTTCACACCGAACGACTGCAGGTCAATATTCCATTCCGTCCAAACATCTATCTGTGCTGCATTAGGATTATCATTCGTGACAATCGCATTGCCGTTGAGAGCAACATACAAAGTCTCAGCAGCGTTGGCCGAATCGCCCCTGAACCAAATCGTCAACGTGCTAACACCTTTCTCGGTCCAGTCACGCGGGTAAGTCAACGTCAAAGTCGCCTCAGAGTATCCAACGCTGTTGTCGTAGTAGAGCGGCATCGACTGGCTGCCGCTGTGAACGATAGTTTGCTCGGCAAATGGAGGATTATCATAACCAACGAGAGAGCCGTTTGTCGGGATGCCGTATCCGTCTATCCACACGTTAAATATCCTGTTGCTCTCGGGGTCGGCGGGGTCAAGGTCATTGTAAGATTCAAAATCATCCACGATAAGGAAATTGGCTGTCGTAAAGCTCCATACATTGCCTGTCCACGGACTGTCGGGATTGACGTTATTGGCCTCGTCAATACGCCAATAGTAGGTGGTATTCCACTCAAGTTTTCCGGGTTCAGAACTCTCCGAACCAAGGTTCCCGGCACCTTTGTACTCAGGCGAACCGGTACCGGCATTGCGTACGGCCTCTTTATCTGTGCCGAAATAAACCTGATGCGAAGCGGCATAGACTCCCGGCGTCCAGGTAAGAATCGGTGTCTGCTTTATATCCACAGCGCCATTAGACGGGTTCGGGCTCGCGACGCCGCCCTCTGTAGTGAAGCTCCAAACGTCGCCTTTATACGTGGCGGGGGGATCGAACTCATCGACTCGCCAGTAGTAAGTCTTGGCCAATTTAAGTGTGCCGGGAGTATAGGTTGCAGGTCCCTGTGGGAGTCCACCGGCGGCGTTGTTGACATCGTCAAAGTTGTCACCAAAATATA
>JBDRTM010000603.1:0-2058 GCA_043824065.1 Planctomycetota bacterium
ACCGGCGATTTGACGATCGAGGCTCGGCCCTTGTTCATCTTGAACCCGTGGAAAGCTGGGGATAAGAATCCTTAACCGCAGAGGCCGCAGAGAGCGCAGAGTTCAATGCAGGGTGCGCTCCGCGCACCCTACATGACTGCTGCTCCAGTCAAAGAGGTCGGATGCGTTTTCTCCACCCTTGCCCACCCCCGGTTTTTCAGATTGGTCAACTAAATCTGTGCTGTTCCATCACACCCAAAGGCTAAAAGCGTTGTAGGGGCGGGCTTTACGCCCGCCCGCACTTGGCCTTGGCAGCACAATCGCTATTCGTGAGGGGATAAACCCCATAAGCGCTCAAATAAGAATCTTGACATATATGGATAAATACAATATAATCATTTCATGACTGTAGTAGCCGTAAAAGAAGATTGGGATGTACTGCTTAAGTTCCTGCCCCAGGGCTGGGAACAGAAGGCTGGCGAAACCGGGGCCATAGTTAGAAAAAGAAAAATTGACAGTCCGGAAACAATCTTGCGTCTGCTATTGATACATTTAGCCGACGGCAAGTCTTTGCGCACCACTGTGGCCTACGCCAGAGAAGCCAATCTGTGCTGGATCAATGATGTCTCTTTGCTTCACCGTCTGCGGGCCTCGGGGGACTGGCTGCGTTGGATGGCCGAAAACATCCGCGACCAGATATCATCGACAAGTGATTTTAATAAATTTAGTGAGAAATTCAGGATACGTCTCATAGACGCCACTGTCATTAGCGAACCGGGCAACACCGGCAGCGACTGGCGGCTGCATTATTCTTTGCTTTTGTCTAGCCTAGGTTGTGATACTTGTAAAATATCCGATTATCGCCTGGGGGAGAGTTTCGTTAATTTTCCTGTTCACCCTCAAGACTTATTAATTGGAGATCGGGCTTATTGCAATAGTCAAGGTATTATGCATGTGGTCCATCATGGCGGAGAGGTTGTGGTCCGTTTCCATTCCACGGGGTTGCCCCTGCATAATTACCGGGGCGGCCCATTTCCCCTTTTAAGTCATCTTCGGACTCTGATGTCTGGGCAGGTTGGTGATTGGAATGTCTATATCAAAACCAAAGGCGGCCACCTGATTAAAGGCCGACTGATAGCGGTGAGAAAGAGCCAAGAAGCTATAGAGAGAACGAAAAAGAGCCTACGGCAAAAAGCATCCCGGCAGCAAAGGAAGCTAAAGCCCGAGACGTTGGAGTATGGGGAGTACTTTATTGTATTTACGACCGTTAACCGTCATAAGCTCAAAAGTGATGAGGTCTTGAGTCTGTACCGACTCAGATGGCAAATAGAATTATCTTTCAAGAGACTCAAAAGCATAATGGACCTGGGGCATCTTCATAAATCTGATCCAGAAAGCTGCAAATCCTGGCTATATGGCAAGCTATTAGTGGCCTTTCTGGTGGAACGCATTCACCAGGAAGCGGAGTCTTTTTCCCCCTGGGGCTATCCGCTTCGAGGTGGAGGCAGAATCCAGGGGGCAAAAAACCACTCGACCCTGTCGCAGCCATTGGAGAGAAACTGAATTTGTATTTACCGTGGTGAGGAATGCCATCGTGCCGCAGGTAACAATAGGAGATTTAATGTTAAATTGGCCAAGGATCAGACAAAGCTTATCCGAAAACTCAAGAAAGCGCAGGTTACAGTCTTGCTGTTATTAACTGCTTTTAAAATATTCTTATTTGAGCGCTTATGGGGATAAACCCCGCCCCTACGATTAATTCGTTTTTTTGAAATGGGAGCTAATATTCAGTCGGGAGATGACCCATAAAAACTGGAGGTGGGCAAGGGGAACGCGGTTCAAGAAAAACAGGTTGACACTATCTCGAAATATGATTTAACTAGGCCAAATACGAGGTCGGAGGCAGCCGCATTGAAATCATTATCCCTGATACAAGAGAATTGTCCCAACCAGGAAAAAAATCTGTCCCAGTGCAAATGCACCTATCAAGGCTGTCCCCGTCATGGGATTTGCTGCGAATGCCTGTCCTATCACCTGAAAAGCAAAGAATTGCCTGCATGTTGTTTTACCACCGAAGTT
>JBDRTM010000604.1:0-9511 GCA_043824065.1 Planctomycetota bacterium
TTCCATTTTTGGCTGGCTGCGGCTTCGGCTGGCGGTGTCAGCAAAACTCGGACTACCAACCAGTAGGCCTGCGTTTTGCTTCCTTGCCAGCCTTGTCCTCGCTCAGCCAAAAACGAAACCTAATTTCTTTACCAGTCCTTAGGCCCACCCCGTTAGACCCAGCAACGCTGGTTCCGATCAAAACCCGCCGTTGGCGGGACTTCCCATAGTGGACTGTCAGGCTTTCGGCGCCCATTTCTAACGGGGCCCACGCCTAATTGGTGCAGGGTGGCCCATCACTTAATTTTCAACTATAAACCTCAGTTCGTCAAGAGCTTCTTTAGTCAGCCGGGCATTATTCTGCGATAACAGAAGGAGTATTGACTTTTAATTACAAAAGTTTTACAATAGAAATGTCAATATGAACCTTTGTGAAATTCAGACCAGGCACGTTTTGAAAATGAAAAAGAATCTCGAACAAATTGCCAAAGAAGATGGCCGATTCAGCCCGCCGGGCATCAAGTTCGCTTATGAGGGACTCAGCTACGCGGCAAAAACAGTTACTGTCGAACCCAAACACGTCAGCGGCCAAATACTTTGTGAGGGACTAAGGAAATTAGCTCTCGAAAAGTGGGGCAGAATGGCAATGGTAGTTTTGAATACCTGGGGCATTAAAACAACACGCGATTTCGGCGAAATCGTTTATCTTATGATAAAACACGAATGGATGAGCGCCCAACCGGCAGATTCAATCGATGATTTCAACGATATCTACGACTTCAAGACCGTCTTTAAAGACCAGTTCGAATTCTAAACTCAGACACAAAATTGCTTCAACATAAGACATTTATTATAATCGGCTGATTCACAGCCAAAAGTGCAGTTGATTTTTGATTGGCCGGGCAATTACACAGAACAAATATCGCTGTCGTGTTTTTTAGGCTCTGTTACTCTGCCATACTTGATTTGAGGCGTTGTCATTCCGTACCCATTCGGCTTTACTCAGGGCAAGCTTTGATGCGGAATCCATTGTTTTAGTTCTGGATTCCTGCTTCCGCAGGAATGACAATCCATCAATTGATCTGTGGCAGAGTATTATTCTAATTCGAGTATGAACGCCTGGTCGCACCTGCTTGATAAATGCTCCGGCTGGTATTCGACAAATCCGTAGCTTTTATACAAACTAATCGCTTCTTTCAGGACCGAAGCTGTTTCCAAAGTCATCTTCTTAAATCCGATTTGCCTTGCCTTTGACAAAGCATCTTCCAGCAATAATTTGCCTAATCCTTTGCCTCTATACGAGCTGTGTAAATACATTTTACGAAGTTCGCACGTTTGCCTATCGACCGGATAAAGTCCGTAAGCACCTATTATTGAGCCGTCCTTTTCTTCAAGCACATAAAACGTCCCGCCTCGTTCAAAATAGGATTGCTCAATATCTCTAATGTCGGCGTCCGTGCACACCGGGTCCGGCTTCAGGTTATATTCTTTCAGAACGCTATAGACTAAGTCCGTTACTTCTTTGCAATCTTTATTGTTCGCAGGCCTTAATCTCGGCCAGGGGTTTTGTTGCATACGTTCTCTCTTTGATATGTTTCCTGCCCCCATAAATCACCAGCTAATTACATCCGTCCACCAGCAAAAGTCAAGCCGACAATTTTAAAAGAATAAAACAAAATCCCCCAAAAATCGGGGGATTTTGTCAGTACCTATCTTCAATTTTGCAGGTCCAAATAGTTATTAGGGGTATAGTTCCAGAATACCTATAACATCCGGTTCTTCAAGGGTGCTCTTCTTGGTTTCACCTTCCACAGAGTAGCCATACATGGTTACTTCTGAACAGGTGTCCTCATAAACGTCATCCAATCCTACTCCATGTCCAAGCTCATGTGTCGCTATGTTTTGCAAATCCATAACCGTGGAGTCGGCGGTTGCATCTCCCCATTCAAAGTCTGTATCAAATAGAATATCAAACTCAACTATTTGTTTTGTTGCTGGGTTGTACCAGACGGTTGTTACCGCAATCACTCCTGTTGTTGGGTAGTTTCCAAACGAGAGGACATTCTGTTCGTCTGGAACCCCCCCATAAGTTGCGGAGTTATCTACAGTATACGTGTCATTGAATAGTTCGGGACCTGCGTAAATATCCCATTCCTCTGCTCCTGCTGAGATTGCAGTGGTAACATCACCTTCATTGAGTCCTGAATCAGTTGGATTTATCACATAGGTTACTGGTAACTTTTTCCATTTTAGTAATCTTTTTCCATATTGACCTATGAATGCGTAGCATGCTGTTGTAGGCTCTGGGGGCTCTTCTCCTCCTCCATTCTTACAATCGGGACAACTGGGATTTTCTTCTGGGTCACAAACTCCGTCGTTATTACAAGGTGGTTTGGCAAATCCTTTCTTCCAGTGGATGAATTCTGTTTTTTCAAGGTCTGGGGCTTTTGCTTTTTCGTCTGGTCCTTTTGGTTCTTCCTTAGCCTTGTCATTTGCTGCAATCGACGCAGTTACAGCTACAACTGAAATCACAAGGAAGCTGACCAAAACACCTATCAAAATTTTATTTTTCATAATGTTTCCCTTTCTTTGATTTATAAAGATTATTATATTTCGCTACAATTAGACCGAACAATTTCACAAGTCATCATTTATTTTGTTTTCACACTATATCCTCCCCAACAAATAGACTACACATTCTCCCCTTCCCCTCCGGAATTCTTACTAAACATGTATATTACCAGATTAAACTGCAAAAGTCAAGTAATTTATCACCAATTATGCAGGAACGCCGGTGAAATGCAGGTTCGGTGAAGTCTTGACTACTGCTGATCCAGCGCACGAAACGCCCCTGTTTCTTCAATAATTACAGGATAGCCTTCGACCGTTGACGGTATCTTATCTCGTACTTCTTGTGGTTTTGAGGATGTAAAAATCCTGATACAGGGCTTACCTTCGGAAAGCCCGATTGCAGTGCCTTCGACTCCGGGAATGGCCATCCAGGCATCCGTGTGTTCTTCCTGCACCTGCTCGATAGTTCGTTCCGGCATATACTGTCCTTTCTCAAGGCCGCTGTGACCGGTATAAGAACAGCCGGTAAGCATACCGGCTGCGCTCATAGCACCAATATTCAGCAGAACAATTGAAATCCGCCTGACCATTGACAGGTCTCTGTTCTTTCAACTCTTAAGGAAAGCAACTGCCAAGCCCTATTTTCCGTATATTACACGTCGCGCACCTCAACCAAGATATGAGGTAAGAAGCTATGTGCGAATCCAAAAGGGCCAAGAAATCTCTTTTTAACCTTTCTGGTTTTTCATAGTACAAGCAGTAGTGTTAAAATGAAACAAAATCCCCCAAAACCTAATTGGGGGATTTTGTTCCAGAAGCTTTTTACTTTCTTAATTGCTTATTGAGTCACCACTGGTCTCTCCGGCCAGGATATACTCCAGGCCGTCTTTCACTACCTTATTCACCGTGAAGGTAACTGTACCTGATTCTCTAATAAAACCAGTCCTAAAGCTTACTGCTCCATCTTCATCTGTAGTACCAGAGACACTCCCACTGTAAGCTCCACTCCAGGTTGCTTCGACAGTGGCCGGACCTGAGGAATCGGTTTCAGTAATAGTAACTTCAGCCGTTACCCTCCACCAACTCCGCACGGTTTGTTTAGACAATTCAATATTCACATAGGCAGTCGGAGCGGCTGGTGTTTCTTGCACAGTAACATCTGCGTACCCAACAACACCTCCGCTGGTTGCACTAACGGTTGTGGTTCCTTCGGCCCCAGCCTCGAACAGACCGGTTGGGTCAACGGTTCCTACTGCCTCATTGCTGCTCTCCCACGTTATGCTCCCAGTGTCGATTGATTCTCCATACTGGTCTTTACCAGTTGCAGTGAACTGCTGAGTTTCGCCCACATACAAGGTTACGGTACTTGGCAACACTTCGATGGTGGTAAGTACTGGTACCTCTGTGACAGTAACATCTGCAGTTCCGGATACCCCTCCATCGCCGGTTGCGCTAACGGTTGTGGTTCCTGCGCCTGCAGCTGTGAACAGACCGCTCGAATCAATGCTTCCAACTGCAGTATTACTGCTTGCCCAGGTTATAGGGCCAGTCTCAATCGGATCTTCATATTGGTCTTTACCAGTTGCAGTGAACTCCTGAGTTTCGCCTTTATACAAGGTCACAGTAGCTGGCGAGACTTCAATGGTGGTAAGTACCGGTGATTCTTGCACAGTAACATCTGCGTACCCAACTACATCTCCGCTGGTTGCGCTAACGGTTGCAGTTCCTTTAGCGTTAGCTGTGAACAGACCAGTTTCTGAAATGGTTCCAACGGTAGTATCGCTGCTTGTCCAGTTTATGCTACCAGTATCGATTGGGTCTCCATACTGGTCCGTACCAGTTGCGGTGAACTGCTGAGTGCCGCCTTTATACAAGGTCACAGTAGCTGGCGAGACTTCAATGGTGGTAAGTACTGGTGGCTCGGGCGGAGGCGCTGCCTCTTCACTGTCAACGGTCACGCCGAACCGATTGAGTACCAGATCAATCCGATTGGCAACAGCCAACAGTCCGTCGCCAGTGCCGGCAAACAGCAATCCTACCGGATTAAGATCGGCATTATCAGTTACCAGGAGCGATCCCGAATCTCCTCCCCCGATGAATGGTGTCTCCTCGCTTTCAACGATAATCTGTTTCACAAATCTCGCGGTCTTGCCAGGGCCGTAACCGACGTTGACGGTAACATTGACATAAGTAATTTCCCCTTTGGTCAGCTCAGTTGTTCGCCCGAATTTCTGTACCTGCTGGCCAAGGAAGGCTCCGACGTCAGTCGAGCTGGGTGTCCCATAACCGCCAGCCGGTGTGGCAGTGCCAAGGAGCGAGGTTGAACTTAGGGCGATGGCCGCATCGATCTCGTTTCTGGCCAAACGGCTGAACACGATCGGCTCGAAATCGAACAGCGTGCCAATAAAGTCATCCGGCAATGAGCCGCCATCAAACGTACCTGGTTGAATGACATCGTCACCGATTTCAGCTTCATTCGAGTTCGCATACACATGGTTGTTACTGAGGGCGTAAACATTCCCTGCCAAATCCTTCACCCTGCATGCTATGGTGCCGGCAGTAATATCCGGGTGGCCGGTCGAAACACCTATCGGAACCGGTCGGTCGAACCTGACATTAGCGCTGAGTGCGTAGAATTTCCCCGTGACTACGACCTGGACCGGCACGCCGTCCAGCTCTTGAGGAATACCGCGAACGCCCGGGCCGGCTGTAAAGACTTTGACTGCCAACTGGTCGTTCTGATTGAACCCAACGGCAGTGCCCTCGACACCGTCCATCGCCATAAGGCGGTCGGTGTTCCTTTCCTGGACTTCTCTGACGCGGTCAAAGGCATCTTGGCTGCGACCCTGGGCCATTAGTACGCCCGAAAGAACCAGAAGCCCGAAAACGGCGACAACTACTAACAGAACCTTACAAAAAATTCGTCTTGTCATGATTTTGCTCCTTACTATTTCGAGATTTTCAATTTAGTTCAATTTAACTACGAAATACAATGTCATTAAGTTCAAAATTTGGGCCTATTTACATTATCGGAATTTTGGTCTAATTTGATAAGTCATCGTGTATTTTCTTTTCATTTTCACACAGTATCCTCCCCCACAAACAGACTACACATTCTCCCCTTCCCCTCCGGAATTCTTACTGAACATGTAGTTTACCAGATTAACCCCCAAAAGTCAACGGATTTATCCCGAATATTTCAGAATATTTTGGCTTGTTTTGCTAAGTCTATTAACAATAAGGTTTTAGGGCGATAATCAAGACGACAGAAACTTCAAAATGATGTTTTTGTAATACTCAACCGCTTTTTCCACATCGCTGATCTCAATATATTCGTTCGGCTTGTGGCAGAGATGCGGCTTGCCCGGCCCAAAGATTACCACCGATGCGCCTAACGAAGCAAAATGGGGGCCGTCCGTTGTAAAACCAACAGCCGTGGTTTCATTGGTCCCAACAGCCGAGCAAAAGTCCTTAACAAAATCACAGCCACAATCAGTTTCTAACGGCTGTACCTGGCGCACCACGCGGACCTCCGCTTCAAATCGGGGATTTTCGGATTTTAACTTCGCAAAGATTTTTTCTAAATCAGTAATAATATCCTGATGATTTTGCTCCGGCAAAGTGCGGATGTCTATTCCGATGCTGCATTTATCCGGTACAACGTTAAGCGCTTCCCCGCCGGTAATAGTATTGACGCTCATAGAACACTCGCCCAACAGCTTGTGGGCTTCGGCCCCCGCTCTTGTCTTCGCCTGCCCCTGCGTCTCCCGACGCAAGTCGTGGCAGCGGGGCAAGAAGACGCGGGGGTAATCTTCCAGCTCATCCAGAACCGACCGCATTGAAGTTATCGCGTTTACGCCCAATTGTGGCGTCGAGCCGTGAGCGGCCTTGCCTTTGGTTGAAACTTCGAGCCACAGCATTCCGCGATGCGCCGTAACAATCGCAAAGTCCGTCGGCTCAGGAATAATCACGCCGATAAGGTCAGGCAATCGGCTGCTCTCGCTAATAAACCTCTTCGCACCGCAGCTATCGGTCTCTTCACCCCCAGCGGCTACAAATACAATATCGCCCTGCAGCTTCGTGCCGGCATCGACAATCTGTCTGATAGCGGTAACGGCCGCAGCGATGCCGCCCTTCATATCCGCCGAGCCTCTGCCGTAAATTTTGCCATCGCTTTGGGCCGCCCCAAAAGGGGGCTTTTCCCACTTCGCTTCGCCAGGCCCGACAACATCGAGATGACAGGCAAATAAAAGCGTGCCCTTGTGCCCGCCGGACTGTACCTGCGCGATAATATTCGCCCTGGTTTGGTCCCAGGTATCTATTCGGGAATCTATCCCGGACCGGCTAAGCTCTGCTGAAATTACTTCCGCTACGCCTAATTCACCCTTCTGCGGTGTGCTTTCAGCCTGAATGAGTTTTGTCAACAGCTCTTTCATAAGCAGGACTTCGTTTAGCCCCCATGCCTGCCCTGGGGGGTTATAATATTTAGCCTCCGGTTTTACCAGGGGTTTTTCTCCTACCCAAATAATGGGAACAACAAACCGGTTAATCCTATTGCTTATTATACGAGAAGCCGAGATAAAAGAAAAAACAGAAAAAATTTTGTTGCAGATAAAATGTAAGTGTAGATAATAAGGGGCTTGAAAATTTAAGAGCCGGGCAAAGGAGCATAAATGGGACCAGTATTAAATGGGCTGATAAAACTTCAAAGCGTTGAAAATCGTCTGCGGGTTGAAAAGGCAAAACTTACAAGGTGCAGAAGAAACGTAATTATTCAGGAAAATCAAATCAGAACCCTCCAAAATGCTCTCGAAGCCAAAAAGGAGGAGGTCCAGTTGAGTAAGATCCAGTTCGACCGCCTCGAATTGGAGGTCAAGTCCAGGGACGAACAGATAACAAGGTTAAGAGCTTCCCTCAACATCGCAAAAACAAATAAAGAATACTCCGCAGTCCTCACTCAGCTCAACACAACCAAAGCCGACAATTCCAAGATAGAATCCCAATCTCTGGAATTGCTGAAAAATATTGAGGTCGATGAAGCCGAATGTGAAGAAATAAAAAGCCAGATAAATGAGCAAAAACAACATCTCGAGCAGCTCCGAACCGAAGTCGAGACGCTGGCAAGCAAATACCAGGCCGAGATAGACAAAATCCAGGCTGAATGGGACCAGGCTGCAAAGACCATACCCGACAAACCGCTGGAGATATTCAAACGCGTCACCGAAACTTATGATGGCCAGGCTGTTGCAGTGATTGAACAGCAGAACGGCAAAAAAGGGGCCTATAGCTGTGGCGGCTGCTTTATGGGCATCACCGCTGAGTGTGTTAATCTGCTTATGACCAAGGACGATATAATCCGCTGTCCCAATTGCACCAGGATACTTGTCCTTGGAAGCGAAGAACATATCTAACTTTTATTACTTAGCCAGTGCTACAAAGTTTTTCGACAATCGTACCAATCTGTCATTCCCGCGAAAGCGGGAATCCAGGAATAAAATAGGATGAGGCGAGGCCTCAAATAAATTATTATCTAAAAACTTATTCAAGGTAGCTTTGATGCTTGAATATCGAGATACGAGATGCGAGATACGAGGGACGAAATAATCGCCTATATAGACGGCGCCAGCAGAGGCAATCCGGGCCCGGCCGCTGCCGGTTTCACCCTGGCCGATTCAGACGGAACTCAACTACAGGCGAAAGCCTTTTTTTTGGGCCGGGCTACGAACAACGTAGCCGAATATACCAGTCTCGTAAAAGCTCTCGAGGCTGCAAAACAAATCGGCGCCGAACAGCTAACAGTTTTCAGTGACAGCAAGCTGCTTGTCAAACAGATTAACGGCGAATACAAGGTAAAAAGTGAGCAAATCAGGCCCCTTTTCCGCCAGGCCGTCAATCTGCTCGGTGAATTCAAAAACTGGAAGGTCCGGCACATCGCCAGGGAGAAAAACAAAGAAGCCGATAAACTCGTAAACCAGGCATTAAATCTCGGACACGACATTGAAGTGGAACGGGATCCCGTCATGCAAAACCAAAAGCCGATTCGGCTCGGAGTGCTAATCAGCGGCGGCGGCACAACATTGATAAACATCCTCGAACATATAAAACAGGGCCGGTTGAACGCCAAGGTTGCTGTCGTAATAAGCTCACGTTCAACAGTGGCCGGCGTCGAAAGGGCGAAAAACGCCGGGCTGGACGTAAAAATAGTCCGCAAAAAAGACTACTCCGATATTGATGAGTTTAGTAAACGCCTCGAAGATGAGCTTGCAGCCGCAAACGTTGACCTCGTCGTCCAGGGCGGCTGGCTCTGCCTGTGGAAAATACCCGACCGATACGAAAATCGCGTAATGAACATACATCCCGCCCTGCTGCCGAGTTTCGGCGGGCAAGGCATGTGGGGACATCACGTCCACGAGGCGGTATTAAAGGCAGGCTGTAAAATAAGTGGCTGCACAGTGCATTTTTGCACGAACGAATATGATAAAGGACCAATAACCGTCCAGCGAGCCTGCCAGGTCAAGGACGACGACACCCCAGAGACCCTTGCCGCCAGAGTTTTTGAGCAGGAGTGTATCGCATATCCGCAGGCCATAAGGCTGTTCGCCGAAGGGAAACTGCTTGTTCAAGACAGCGTAGTAAAAGTAAAGTCTTGATTCGCAGCCCGGTCTGGTGAGTAGTAAGTGGAATAAGTGAACTAACTCGTCCCTTAGGGACTCGTGCCACAGGTAAGTTTGAAGTGTCTAAAGTGACAATTATGTGTCATCCTGAGGCGAAGCCGAAGGATCTGGCCAACGAACAAGAGATTCTTCACTTCGCTGCGCTACGTTCAGAATGACAGCAAAGCTGTCACTTTAGCTCGTTTTAGACACTTTAGCTCACTTTTATGGAATTAAATTATGGATGGTAGTTTCGTTCTTTACCTGGGCCGGCACACGCTTGAGACGGCTTTGCTTTTAGCTGCTCC
>JBDRTM010000605.1:0-10679 GCA_043824065.1 Planctomycetota bacterium
GGACGCCGCGAGTGGCGAATCGACTCCTTAAACGAGTCCGTGACTATGCACAGGTAAAAGGCTCAGGAGTGCTTAGTACGGGCATTGTCGAAAACGCGCTGAAGATGGAGCAGATTGACACGTTAGGCTTAGATGAATTAGACAGGGCGGTTTTGCGTGCGCTGGCTAACGTCTATGACGGCGGGCCGGCCGGCATCGAGGCGATTGCCGCCACACTCGGCGAAGAAAGGGACACGCTGGAGGATGTGGTGGAGCCATATCTTTTGCAGATCGGATTCCTGCGTCGAACCAAACGCGGCAGAGAAATCACCGCAAAGGCCTGCAAACATTTAGGCCTAAAGTACCATAAAAAGAAACACACCGCCAACCAGCCTGAACTGTTTGAACAAGATTAACAAAGCAAAATCTTCAAAAAAAAGACGGGTTTGTTTGTTCAAGATGGAATAATTATCGCCTAATTACCGTCCTGGCTGCAACCACTTTTCGATTTTCGCCCTGATTTGGCCCGCCTTTGCATCGTCTATTCCCAGGACATATACACGGCAGAGCATCGGTTCCAAACGACTCAGATGATGCAAAACGCTTCTTTCATCCTCGAGCAGATTCGTTATCTTTCCAGATCTTTCTTTAATTTTCACCAAATCTCGAGTTTCTCCTTCCTTCAACTCTCTCGCCTCAGCTAAGCTCACAAATGGATGTAGTTTTTCAAACTCAGGTCCCTTGATATCTCTAAAAATCCAGCGTTCTTTTGGTATTTTGAATTCCTTGGCGAGTTTCTGTACCTCCTCGTTCCAATACTTCGTCAATATCGGATACTTAGGGGTATTTTTCTGACTGAGTTTGCCATCCAGTTTAAGCTCTGCAATCTCATAAACGAGCTTTGGGGGCTTACGCAATTTCACTGCCCTGCACAAAGCGGCAAGCTTTTCATACCTCTTGTCCCTCGAATATTTGTCAATGAATTTATCCAAATATCCATCGTTGAAAGCCGTGCATAACACCTAATGAGTGTTCAAAACGACTGTGTCCGGCGTTGGGATATACCATATATGCAAAACCCAACTGTGTGATTCTTCTTAGTCGTTGAAAAGTGGGAGTGTCAATAAGTTCGGTTTCTAACTTGCTTAGACCAATATCGCCGTGGACCGGATCAATAATTATCTTATGGCGGAATTCATCTTCCATAAATGCTTTTCAATGCGGCATCACTCTAACGTCTTGTTGCTTACAAGCCCGACATCATCGAGCCTTTTCCAGGCAACTTCAGCTAATTCCATTTTGTCTGCGAAGTGTGGTTTTGACTCCTTAAGTTTCTCGAAAACCTCTTCAAATTCAGGATTATTCTTTCCAGACCAATACGCGATGTGTTTTAGATAGTGGAGAGAAGCCAGCAGCTCGAGCCACTCGGGTTCGCATGTTTTCGGAGTATCCGGCATGCTGATAATTTTATTCAGTGTATCAAATCTGCTCTTAGTTTTAGAGTTAAGTTCATAATTATTGAACTCATCGTCATACTTTATTTCTCCTCTTAGAGTAAACGTGTTGTTAGCAAGAGCGGGGCAATATGGTCCTTGTAGGTACCAGTTATAACGGTAACCCAAATCAACCCCTGTAAGCTGGAGAAGATAGATTTTCTTTTGCAAGATCTTTCTCTTATCGAATTTGTCTATTTCTATATCCTCAAATCCAATCCTATCCAGCACAAGCTTTAACAGTATGTGACCCTTATTCACGTTACACCTCACTTCTATAATCCGAAATCCCCTTTTTCGTGCACATAGACTTTCCGGTCGCGAAAATGTACATCATACAAAATACATCGTCAAAAAACGTTGTTACTGTTGAGACTTTTTCCAGCGTATATAACTTCTTGTCAAAACACAGCTTACTTAAGGCACAAATTCCACGTCTTCTTAGTTACACACATTATAGTTGTTAAATCTTAATATGACCGAAAAAGGTGAGCATATCAAGTTAGGAAAAAGTGGTCGTTATTTGGCCTCCAACTTCATCACAGTTTGATTTTTCTGAGAGTACTGACTCCCGAAACTACCACAAAAAATCCTATCACAACTCTCCCAACAAATCAAGAAATTTATTCTTTCTAAACACCTTCGCGGCACGCTCATTATATTAAAGGAAGATACAACTCAAAACATCCATTGGTATGAACTCAATCTTTACTTCAAACCAAGTGCATCTTCCGCAAAAAAGTTATATAAGGCAAGCTCTCCTAATAGCTAATGCAGGTATATCGCAAGCCCAAAAGAACCCAAAAACCTCTATTCCCATTCGATTGTTGCCGGGGGCTTGCTGGATATATCATAAACGACGCGATTGACGCCCCTGACCTCATTTATAATCCTGCTGGATATGATGCCGAGCACCTCGTATGGGATTTGCGAAAAATCAGCGGTCATAAAATCAACGGTCTCAACCGCCCGAATGGCAATGACGTTTTCATAGCTTCGTTCATCGCCCATCACCCCGACCGTTAAGACAGGAACCAGCACCGCCAAGGCTTGTGATATCTTTCTGTACAACCTTGCCGATTTTATTTCATCTATTAAGATTTCATCAGCGGCCCGGAGGATTTCCAGCCTTTGTGGTGTAACCTCTCCGATTATCCTGACGGCCAGGCCTGGTCCGGGGAAAGGATGTCGCCAGACAATATCCTCCGGCAGTCCGAGATATTCGCCGACGACCCGCACCTCATCCTTAAACAAATCCCGTAACGGCTCAATCAGCTCAAAGTCCATCTCGGCCGGCAGCCCCCCCACATTGTGATGCAGTTTTATATTCGCGGCTGTATTACCGCCCTTCGAGCCTGACTCAATAACATCAGGATACAGCGTTCCCTGTGCCAGAAACTTAGCGTTCGGAATCTTCAACGCCTCCGATTCAAAGGCCCTGATAAACTCGGAGCCGATAATCTTTCTTTTTTGCTGGGGGTCGGTTACGCCGGCCAGACCTGCCAAAAACTGCCTGGACCAATCGACAACCCGCAAATCCATATGAAAATGGTTCCGGAAGGTTGATACGACATTTTCGCGTTCGTTCCTTCGCAGCAGGCCGTTATCAACGAAAATACAAACAAGCTGGTCGCCTACGGCCTTATGGACCAATGAAGCCACAACGGACGAATCAACACCGCCGCTCAGGCCGCATATCACTTTGGCCTCGCCGGCCTGAGAGCGAACCGCTTCTACAGTCTCACTGACAAAATCACTCATTTTCCAATCGCCGCTGCAGCCGCAAATATCATACAGGAAGTTTTTCAAAATCAGCGTTCCTTTGGGGGTATGTGAGACCTCAGGGTGGAACTGAACACCGAAAAATTTCCTTTTTTTGTGCTTTACTGCAGCAAATGGGCAGGTATCGGTAGTTGCTAATTTGACGAAATCATCCCCCCGCTTGATACTGGCGGGGGCGAGCTGGTCGCCGTGGCTGGCCCAGGCCGTGATTGAATCCGGCAGATTCGCAAACAAATCACTCTTCTCAAGAATGGACAGAGTTGTTCGTCCGTACTCGCGTCTTTGGGCGGCAACAATTTTTGCCCCTAAAATCTGACAGCCCAACTGCATTCCGTAGCAGATACCCAAAATCGGCACACCCAATTCAAAGATTTTCTCATCACATTTTGGCGCATTTTTATCATAGACACTTGCGGGCCCGCCGGACAATATCAATCCGTTGACACCTAATCGTGATAATTCTTCTGCCGTTATGGCCGCCCGGCAAATTTGGGAATATACGTTCTGTTCACGAACCCGCCGTGCTATCAGTTGACCGTACTGACTGCCAAAGTCCAGGATGGCGATTATTTCTCGGCTCATATACCACGGGTGGGTGGACGATTATCGAACTGCTGCGTCCGTCCATCCTATAGCCCTTGAATTACAAACAATATTGTAAATCCTTGGAGTTTAAAGTGCAATTATAGGTGGATTTTGTGCCATAGTCGAGTCTTATGTGTAAAATTTGCTTGATTTCAAAGCAACTATTAGCAAAAAGCAGAACTAAAGGACGGAGAGGGCGGGATTCGATATTCCAATAAAAGCAAGGATTTAAATTGTCTTGTTGATTTACTATTCTCACACGGTTTTTTACTATCTCGTGACACACTTTGAGGGCACTTGCAAGGGCAGCATCGCCCACAGTTCAATTAAGCCAATATCTATTGTTCAGAAGCAAGTGGGCCATCGAAGCTTCAAAATCTCCTCTGTTTATCTGAGGACATCAATCGAAAAAATGACAGAAGTATACGATAGAGTGAAATCGACAGTAATACTTGCAAAAGCACAGGGGGTAAAAGCCTAAAGAATAATTAATTGAATTTGCTTGCCCTTGATTTTAACAAAAAAACGAAAGTATTTTAACATCGGATTAGGTAGCTGGATGAAAAGAAATGTATCTATCATATAACTCTTTTTGGAATATAGCCTTATATTTTACTTAGCTTAAACACCTCGGCGCATGTCTCCATTTTGCACGAAATCCGGCTTTCTTTTCCACTTGATTCGCCTATGGCTCCCCCAGACGTTCAGTACACCCGTTAGGCATTCCGCTCATTTGTTATGGCCCAGCTTCGAAATAAAAACAGACTGAACCTTTGTATTTACCGGAAGCCTCGTTCTTCTGACTCTCAGGGCCAAGGTCCTGAGCTTTATTGAACTTTGTCCCAATAGCGGGTATCCCGTGCAACAATGATATCCCTGTCCCTGTCACATTGCTCCTCGTACTCCTGGGATCGGGGCCGTCCTTCGGCCGGTAAACACCAAGAAAAGCATCTTCTGTTCCGTTGAGCAGTGTAATTTTCCCTTCTTTGGTCTCAAATGTCACCCAGTGCCAGTCCCGATAGTAGCCCCGAAATTCCGGATAATCCCACGTCATACCCGGCGTATGGTTTTTGTAATCATTGCTCCAGAGATCCAGCCGCCCTCCTTTTGTTCTGTTTTTCCATACTCGATACGGCCCTCTGCCCACCCATTTCATCTTTACCATTTTGTTTTCAGGATAATCAAATGTAATGCCCATCAGGTCAAACTGCCCATCAAGCTCATACTGATAATCTAACCTCACCCAACCGCTCGGATAAATCTTCCACTTTGCATAATCCAAGCTCCCCTCATATTTGGCCTCGACGAATATGTCATCCTTCTCGCGCCAATGGTTCAACTCAGCAAGCCTATTGTCACCAACTACCGGCCGCGGCCCCTTTCCCATCGAGATAGATCTGCCGTCTTTCTCAACCTTAGCCAGCTCACCGGTCTTTTTGCTTTCCATTCTTACATACTGATGACAGGATTCACACTCCTTTCGAATTCCCCACGACCATGTCCAGACTTCCTTACCCGCTGGGTCAAATGCAGTTAGATAAAGTACCCCTGCCTTACGCCAATCCTCTGGAAGATTCAGCTTCAACACACCTTTGCCGCCGGCTTCCACATCGCAAGCTCCCAGCGTGTCGCTATGAAGGACAGTATGCTTATTCTGCTCCGTAAACGGTTTCGGCAGTCTCGCCAGTTTCCACTCGAATCTGCATTCATTCAGATTCGTAAAACCATAGCGGTTCTCCACCTGTATCTGCCCCACAAAATCCTTTGGCAGTTTCTCAATATCGATATGAATGGGAGACCATATCTCTTTGATCGCATAGAAGCTGCCTTCCTTCTGTCTGTAAGGCCCGAGTATCCCATCTGGTGCATGATTGCCGTCCGTGTCGATCTTACCATTCTTGTCTGTCCTGACCACGCCCTCGTCCACCAGTGCCCAAAGAAATCCTCCTGCTCCGACAGGTGATTCGAGCATCAAATCCCAATAGTCATTCAGCCCTGCCCCGTGACCTCCATCGTACAGACCATGCAGAAATTCTGTCGGCATAAAAAGAGTCGAACCGTGAAGCTTCCTTTTGGCGCTCTCATAGCTCTGGTAATGTTCAGTATCAACACCATTGAAATTCTCCCATGGATGCAACACCCGCCGCTTCTGTGGGTCATATAGCCAAAATTCTCCATCCAGCGCCCGATTCCATCCCCTTTCGTTTCCGTTATCCCAGAACAGAATACATGGATGGCTCACATCTCTTGTAACCATTTCCCTGACCAACTTTCTGCCAATTTCTGTGTCGTACGAAGGCCTCTGCCAACCCCCCAACTCGTCCAGAACATATAGGCCCAATTCGTCACACACCTCCAAAAAATGTACATCCGGCGGATAATGCGACATTCGCACGCCGCTTTTTTGTCCTTCAGTACAGTAAAACTCCCACTGTACCGGAACGTCTTTGCCCATGCCTGACAGATACATCATCTTCGTCTCTTCACATGATGCGCTGTGCAGTCCAAAACTCAGCGTGACCAGCACGCCCGCCAGAAAGTACTTCTTCAACATCTCACTAATTCTCCCAAATGAGCTTCGGTTCAGAACAGATCAAACCTCCACAATTTCCCCCGGAAAAATTGAGATTATCTCTACAGCGTCCATTTTACTAAAGAAGTGATGACATATCAAATGCTTGATCTGTCCCCCCCGCTATCCAGCGCTCACCGTCTTTAACATAGGTTTCTTCGCCTCGGGCGTATTTCACAGGGACGCCTCGCTCGTACCACCAATGTCGAGGCCGTGATCCGTGCTGGATCGATTCTGTGATGTAGCCGTCGGCGCCGAAAAGTTCGGTACTGACGTGGTAGCCGTTGCGGTGGTGGTATTCGCGTTTAGCGAGTTTGCCGTCTCGATAGAAAAGCCGGCGTGTAGCTTTTCCTTCCGCGTTCAAGTCGTGCCTTTCAACGACTTCTCCACCGCGATACCACGAACGCCGGATGACCCCGTCATGTAAGTGGACCGTTTCGGCAACAGTTCCATTGTCCTCAACGACATGTCGTTCTCGTGTCCAGGAGAAGTCGCCCGGTTTGTCGGATAGCACCTTCACCGCTGCGCGGTGGCGAATCCGCAGAGGCAGACTCGGTTTACTCTGAAGTCCGGACCACTCGACTGCAACGGCGGTGTACGTACCTTTACCGGGCAGCTCCAGCGACCCACCGGGGCGAATGGGGCTTGCGGTGATTTTCTCGCCGTTCTTGAAGACGTGGTAGCCGTACGTTTCCCAGTGGTTTTCTCCGGGGATCAGTTGAATGCCGGCCCCGGCTCGCCGCATGTGAGGGCGGTCCGGCAGCCGGACGACGACCGCGTACAGATCGGACGAGCGTTGAAGCAGTAACGGCGAATCCTTGTCCTTGATGATGTTGCGGATGCCGCTGGCCTGTAAAGGGAGATCTTTACGCAGTTCCTTCGGAATCAACATCGCCTCGAAAGATGTAAGTGGTTGGCTTTTGCGAAGCCTCGCGTCTTGAGAAGTGCCGTACAACCCGCGAGTAAGCCCTTCGAAAGTCTTCTCGGTCTTGCGCTCGTAGCTCAGCACTTCACCCCCAAAGCCCGATGCGTTGATCAGTCTTCCTCGTAGGGGGAATCCTTTCGTGGACTCGACGCGGATGATATCGCCGGTGGCCTCTTCGGTAATTCGTGCGACGGGACCGTCTTTCAGGTCGTAGGTTGAAACAAAGGCTATCTTGGTCCCGTCTGGGCTGCCCTTCAAGTCGATGTCGTAAGGTCCGGAGTAATCCCGGCTGGTCGGAAAGCAGAGATAGGAGTTTGTTTCCATGACCGTCCAGCCGTCGCCAGAGCGCAGGTCCGCTACGCGAATCTGTGCCACGCCGGAGTCTCCACAAATCCAGCGCCCGCTCCGACCGCAGGGGCTGACATCGCCTGAACTGATCGCAGCGAGAAAATGGATATTGCTCGGAAGAGGTTCATCCCATTTCTTGCCTCGCATCTGACCGTTACCTAAGAGGAAGTAGGAGCCATCCCCTGACCACGAGAAGTGAGATCCCTCCATGGAGGGAAACGGCGCGGTGCGATCTTCTCCCGCCAAGTCATGGTCGAAGAAGTGGCGGGCCACGAACGGTATGTCTCGCGTTCCTTCCGTCGCGTAGTAATAATCTCTGTAGTTGTGGTCCCGGGAGACAATCGTCGGGTGGCCTGGATTTACCATCAGGGAATTGTACCCGACCTGCCACTCGCCGGGCAGTGTCTCTATCGGTGAATCGGGGGCGATTGTTACCCGAAGCGGCTTCATCCGCTCGTCTGCAGAATCCCGCACACCGTATCCATATAGCCGGCGGTCGTCACAATCGGTATATTTCAATCTTTCGATGCCGTAGCCGATCCGCGTCGTCTTGCCGGTTTCGACGTTCTTCCATATGACCTGCGTACCCTTGCCGTGACGCGGACCGTCGGCAGGTCGGTACCGAAGGTAAAAAAGCCAGTTGTTCCTGTTCGCCCAGCGGGGGTTTGTCCCTTTATCGATCTTGATGTCCTTCTCTTCATGCAGGTCGTACAGATGCACCTCTGCCGCCAGCGTCGAACCGAATTGCCGGCCGTCGGCCGCGTAGTGCGTGAAGCACAGGTAGCGCCCATTCGGACTCCAGCATTGCGTGTTGTGATAGTTGGCGTGGTCGCGAACGGTTGGATCGTTCGTAATGCGCCACACCTCTATCGCGTCTCCCTCTTTAGGCTTGAACCGCTCGATCTCGGCGAAGGCATTAACGCCGAGTCCCAAGATAACCGCACAGAGAAAAACGCCGGTTGTCCGTATACGAATCATAACAAAATCCTTTCCTCATTTGGCTACCGTCCGACAATCACCGCGACCCAATGATCCTTGCCGGGAGCCTTGATCGTGACAATTCTCTCGCCGTTTATTGGCTGCTCGCCTCTCCACTGGCCCGTCCGAATATCGATCCATCTCAGCGAGTATCGCCCGCGGGCCTTACGCAGGTCGAGCCCGACCTCGCCGCCGTCGGTGAAGTAGAGGGCGTAAGCCTTGCCGGGATTGCAGGCTATATATGCCTCGTTATCTTCTCTGTCGGTCAGCAGCTCATTGGCTGGCTCGATATCCCAAAGTTTCATCACCGATTCGAGCTTGCGGGCAGCCTTCACCGACGCTATCGAAAGCTCCGACAGGCCCAGGCCGGAAGTGGGGCGATGAAAGCGTGCCGCAGCAGCGCCTCCGATCGTGTGCCGCCACCAGCGTTCAATCCCGTCCCGGGTATTGCCGTGCCTTCCGCCGTCGGCACCGTAGGTCTTGACCGTGTTCAGCGGCCGGGACTGCTTGGCAGTATACCGAAATGTCCACTGGAAGTTGTCCCAATGCTCTTGCCCTTTCTTCTGATTGTTCTGAGATACGTCGCAGAAGGCGTAATGATCCGGGTGATCGAAGGTGCGCTTGTGTCTCGCCGCCTTGAGGTCCCAGTCATCCCACATTTCCGTCACATATACTTTCCTGCCCTTTGCCTTCGCCTGATCCAGAATAAGCTGTGACCAATAGAGTGCCCACTTTTCCTCGCCGGATGTTTCGTTGTCCATGCAGTAAAGCACGTGATCATACTTGAGAGAATACGACAGCATCTTTTCGACAAAGCGCTTCTGGTATTGCAGTACGGTCGTGATGTTTCGCTGTTTGGGCGTAGTAAAGAAAAACGGCTGCTTGTTGCGGCCCGGGTGATCTGGATAGTCCGCAGCTAAGGTACTGTCCTCGCCCGTGTAATTCACGTTGTTCTTCGGGTTGTAAGGATGGCCCGGCCAGTTGTCCCTGGAATAATCGAACCGATCCCACACCTCGATCTGAACGATGATGTCTCTCTTGGCCGTTTCAGCTAAAAAGCGGTCGAAACGTTTCCAGTAGGCATCATTCCATTGACCAAGATCATACTTGCCGTTGCTTCGCCGCTTGAAGGGGTACAATTCGAATCCTTTATCCCGGCGGTCGCTCATGGTGTTGCGGACGTAATTGGCCCCCACGGCTTTCATCGCGTCGAGGTGACGCTCCAGGTCCGGCGAAGGCCACTGGAAAAGATTGTCGTCGTCGCTGGCGCCCAACAAAAATACCGGCTTGCCTCGGTATTGCCAGTATCGCGGGTTCTCAGAATAGGGTTTTATGCCATCGTCCTTGAGGTTCTGACCCCAACAAGCTGCACAAACCGCCAGCACAAGAATCATCTTTCCGACATAAGTAGCTTTGTTCATTTCAAGAATCTCCTTTGTACTCCAAGTCGACATTTCCCATACGAGTTCAATAAACATTACTCCTGCACGCTACCGCCTCTATGATAGCACAATATGCACTTCGATTTCAATGCCTCTGTCTGAACGTGTCTTTCTTTTTGAAGCTTTCATCGTTCTACCTCCCTAAAAAAATGGTGATTGGTTTAACAGATAATCCCGATTTAGTTGTAGCTTTGGTTGTATTTTTCTAAAGAGGCAACCTCGCTCCAAATTCATAACTAATTATAAAACATCAGCTTGTGATTATTATATAAGATGAAATCGAAACGTCCATTGAATCCGGAGGGGTAATTACCCCTCCCTTATGGTCGGCTCGTGCTACGTAGCGAGTACTTCGCAGAGCAGCAGGCTCTGTTTGATGAAGAAGAAATTAAGAGTTCCCTACCTGTGCTCTTGTGCGTATTCTTTAGGCCACGAGGCTTTTGGCCATATCGACAGCCGAAGCGGCGTCGGCCGCGTAGCCGTCGGCGCCAATTTTATCTGCGTAACCCTGTGTTACCGGTGCGCCGCCTATCATAATCTTGGCTGAAACACCGGCCTCCTTTAGTGCCTTTATA
>JBDRTM010000606.1:0-2749 GCA_043824065.1 Planctomycetota bacterium
TGTTCAGCAGGTTTGGTTTCATTCTTTGCAGCCATTCGGGCAGTTGTTCACGTGACACGGCCTCCCATAATCCTTTTTTTAAGCTGCGGGCACTGGCATCTAATTGCTTGTACCTGTTATAAAGACTATGGCGAAACCGCAAGTCAGCATAAGCAAAACCTTCAGTCAGCAGAATCTCGTTCAAGAAGCCGGCGTCAGGCAACTGGACATAGGCCAGCAGTCTGCCGTACTTACCTCTGGTGTTATTTCCTTCATCAAGATAGACCGTTACCGGTTTTCCAAGGACTAATTTCGTTGCAAATTCAGCGGCTTCCGGGCCGAAATACATTACGCCAACCTTTGGGTTTTTTGTTTCCGGTGTGTCGATTCCCCAGAGCCGGATTCTTGTGTGCCCGTATTGACCGTCAGGTATATCTATGTCGATAGTATCACCATCGACCACGTTTACGACGGTGAAAGTTTTGGTGTGATATTTTTCAAAATCATTGGCTTTTGCCTGCTCGTCAGACTTGGACTGAGGCTGCCACTTACTCCTGATAGGGCTGTGGTCAAGCCAGACAAACAGCACTATCGCCAGCATACACAGGACGACTATACCCGTTCGCCGATGTCTGCTCATTGCATAAGTGATTTTATTATGCTCGGTCAATAGAATAACACACAGTTTGTCATTTTGAGCGCAAAAAGCCTTTTGCCCTGAGCGAAGCCGAAAGGGAAGAATCTCTTCTTAGTATTGATATGTTATTCCTTCTCATAGGCCAGCTCCTTGGGCCCTTCGGCTACCCCTTCGACTACGCTCAGGGCTACGGCTAATTCAGGGCAAGCTTTCTTTCGCCTCAGAGCCTGTCCTGAGCTTGCCGAAGGAATGACGGTTTGAGAGATTAGTCACTTTTCTCTTCGCTGCTCGGCGGGTTTGTCCAACTCAAAGGCAGCACAAACAACTGCAAGGGCCTTCTCGGCCTGGTCTTCGTCCACGGCACAACTGATGCGAATTTCACTGGTAGTAATCGAATCGATATTAACTTTGGCTTCAGCTAAGGCACCAAACATCTTCTCGGCCACACCGTAATGGGTCCGCATACCAATGCCGACCACAGAGATCTCGGCAATATCTTCGCGAACAAAGATGCTCTGGCAGTTAACTTCGTCTTTGATTTTTTCTACAGCCTCCTTAGCGGCAGCCAAATCAGAAATGGCAATCATAAACGACAGGTTTGCCTTTTCGGGGCTTACTTCTGTTTGGATGATATCGTCAACGACGACTTTGGCCTTCGCCAGATGAGCAAATATTTTTGCGGCATTGCCGGGCACATTATCAACACCGAGAAGACCTATCTTAGCCAAATCTCTTTGTATTGTGGCTCCTGAAACTATTACACCTTCCATTTGCGGCACCTCATGGGTAATTATTGTCCCGTTAGCTTTATTACTACTGCTTCTTACGTGAATTTTAACATCGTACTTTTTACCGAACTCGACGGCACGAGGATGCATAACGCTGGCTCCAAAACTTGCCAGCTCGAGCATTTCGTCGTAACTAATCTCGTCCATTTTTACGGCATTTTTGAATATTCGCGGGTCGGCAGTGTAAATTCCATCGACGTCGGTATAGATTTCACACTCCTGGGCTCCCAGTGCGGCGGCCAGTGCAACTGCTGTTGTGTCTGAACCGCCTCGGCCCAGCGTCGTAATATTTTCATCCTTATCTATGCCCTGAAAACCCGCGACAATAACAATCTTGCCTTTGTCCAACTGTTTATGAATTCGCTCGGCGTCGATACTTTGTATCCGTGCCCTCATATGGTCACTGTCGGTCATCATACGGATTTGACCACCGGTGAAGCTGATAGCATCATAGCCCATAGCATCGAGAGCCATAGCGAAAAGCGACACTGTCTGCTGCTCGCCGGTACTGAGAAGCTGGTCCATCTCACGTTTAGGCGGATTAGGGTTAAGCTCCAAGGCATCTGCAATGAGCTGGTCAGTTTGTTTGCCGCGGGCTGAAGCTACCACCACAACCCCAAAACCGCTCTGAACCGCCTCAATTACTCGCTGAGCAGCTTGGCGAATCTTTTTCGCATCAGCAACCGAAGTACCACCGAACTTTTGTACAACTATTGCCATAATTAATCAGAAGTCAGAGGTCAGAGGTCAGATATTTCTGTTTTCTGTCTTCTGTTTTTGCTAAATTCGGCTTTAACAGTCAATAAACTTTAACTGACATTTCCCATTTAAACGGTTACAGAACATAATTTTCTCCGTACGAGCTCAATAATTTTACAAAAATCACGTTTCAAGTGATTAATTCTCTCAAGGATTTTATGGAACAGGGATTTCGATACGAGAACCTCTGCCATCTGAAACGTCACATAGCGCCCGTGGCTTACAACCTTGGCTCCAATTTTGACTAACTTTTCACGCATGGTCCGCAGCGATCAATCTTTGATTTGGTTGGGCAACGCCATAATGTAAGCTTTGTTGGGCGTTAATAATTCCTTCTATCAATTGATTGCTCATTTTAATGGCTAATTCTTCATCAGTTTTAGCCGTATCAATAACTTCTTGTGCTTCTCTATTATTAATTATTGCAAATTGATTTTGGTTTGGACAAAAACTATCGTTTAGATCTCCCGGTTCAAATTTATCTAAGTTATCTCCATAACTTCTTTTATTAGTTTTTATTATTTCTTGCCCCGTATCGCTGAGTAAATACACAAACAATTTATTTATAAGTTGTTGGCCAAACATA
>JBDRTM010000607.1:0-4524 GCA_043824065.1 Planctomycetota bacterium
ATGAGAACCGTCGAGAAGCCGTGGATTGCCTTCAAGGTTTTGGCTGCCGGAGCCATCCATCCACGAGAGGGCTTCAGGTTCGCGTTTGAAAACGGAGCGGATTTTGTCAACGTGGGCATGTTTGACTTTCAGATCAGGGAGGATGCAATCATTGCGAAGAATATATTGTCGGGAAAAATAAACAGAAAGCGTCCCTGGAGGGCATGACGAGAACTGCCGTTGCGGGCATTGTCAGCTTTCGATCTGTTTTCTGTTGGCATGTGGCTGTCCAACGCCGTGGTTAATTGGTTAATTTGTGAGTGGTTAATTGGTTAATTGGTGAGTTGACCACTCACTACTCACTACTCACTACTCACCACTCACTATTTACTAATTCCCGTAGGCTTGTTCTTAATCAGCGCAAGGTTTCCGTCTCGTGCCGCCTCCAATATCGGCCCCATATAGTCGTCTATCATCTGGCTTCTGAGCGGCACAGGCATATTCTGGAGCTTCATCTTAAGCTGTGGATTCTTGGCGGCGGCCAGCGCTCGGTCAATATGCTGCCGACTGAATCCCTCAACTTCGCTTAGGCGCGTGGGACAGCCAATCCTTCGAGCCAGCTCAAACATAGCCTCGGCCACAGCGACTCCAAGGTCCCTTCCTTTCAGGGCTTCAATATCGGCCCCTGTCAACGCTGCTTCCTGATAGATTTTGCCGACGATGCGCAATGGCCGTTCAATGGCCGGGGCAAAAAAGACGGTGTAGTATGGGTTCATAATAGCGCAGGCCCGACCGTGCGGCAGTATGTCCACCAGGGAGAAACTGGTCAGGTGCCCCCCGTTGGTTCCGCCTATCATAATGGAATATCCGCCCAGGTCTGTGGCTAAGCAGAGTGCTTCTCGCGCCTCTTTGTCCTTCGGATTGTCGATTGCACGCGGCAGGTAATTGACCGCCAGACTAATACATACGTTGGCGATTTCTTCGACCTTGTCGTAGTAAGGCTTGCCGATAGCTCCGTAAAGGACCTCCAGCGAGTGCGAAATGCCGTCGAGCGCTCCGTCGGCGGTCAGGCCCGGCGGTGTGCTGTACGTTACCTCGTAGTCGAAGACCGGAAGAGCAGGAACAATTGCATCATCCACAATCAGCTTTTTCTGGCCTGTCGAAACTTCTGTAATATTCGAGTACTTGGTCAGGTGGGCTGAGGAGCTGGCAACTGTCTGAATAGCCATGTGCGTAGTCAGGGACTTGCTCTCCGAGGAACACCTTCCGGTGCTTTCCTGCAATGCTTTGGTGACAAGCCCTGTCCCAAAATACTCGTCAATCTCACCATTGAGAGTACGAAGGACATCGGCGGCCTTTGCAGCGTCGATTGTGCTGCCGCCACCGAAGCTGACTACCACATCCGCCTCGGACTCCTTCAGGTGGTCGGTGATTCGAAATAGGTCTTCCCGCGGACAGTTGGGCCTGGCACCTTTGATTTCTGTGACAAGGTCGATTCCTGATTTGGCCAGCGAGTTACGTATGACCCCCACATAATCATCGCTGCCGCTAAATGTGTCACGAACCAGCGCTGCTTTCTTCCCCGCGGCGGCAACTCCTTCACCCCGTCCCATCTTTGCCGCAAGGCATCCTGCGGACGACGGGCGGGGTTCACCTACTCTTGGGAGGACATCCTTACCGAACAGATATGAATCCCCTTTGAACTCGTGCAACAGAACCCGTGCTTTCTCAAAATCGGTCATTTTTTGGCTCTCCTCTACAGCTTTTATATCGCAATAACATTATGCAAAATTGATTTTGGCAAACTTTTAACGCCCATGCTTTCTCCTGGACATTTGGTCAATTCATTTCGAGCCCACCGTCCACATTCAGCGTCTGGGCGGTCATGTAGTCGGAATCCGGCGAACATAAAAAAGCAACAACGCCCGCCACATCCTCGACACTGCCGGCCCTTTTTAATGGAGCTCGTTCAATGAATGATTTTATCGACTCTCCCGGAGCGAGGCCGGATATACGTCCCCGATCTCGGTCGATCTGTTCCCACATTGGTGTGGGAATGACGCCGGGACACACAGCATTGACGTTGATGTTATACGGGGCAAAGGCCAGAGCAGCAGACTGTGTGACGCTGATAATGGCGGCTTTGCTCGCTGCGTACGGCACTTGTGCGGCTCTGCCGTGCCGGCCGGAGATTGAGGAAAAGTTCACAATCTTCCCATAGCTGCGATCTGCGTGCCCCTTTGCTTTGACTTCCTCCGGCACCTGCCTTATCATCTGGCGGCCGACAGCCTGAATACAGAAGGTTGTCCCTTTCAGGTTGGTATCAACAACACGGTCCCATTGCTGCTCGGTAAGGTCCAGGAAGAGCCCTGTTTGTGCTACGCCGGCGGCATTCACGAGAATGTCGATTTTACCGAATTCAGCCACAGCACGAGCCACTTTTGGCTGAATCTCAGTCACGTTGGCAACATCGATGGAATAGGGCAATGCGCGGCGATTGAGCGCTCGGATTTCCTCAGCGGTTTGTTCGGCGGTCTTCGGGTTGATGTCCGCAACAACCACATTTGCACCTTCTTCAGCTAAGCGCAACGCCACAGCCTTGCCGATTCCCTGTCCGGCACCGGTAACAATTGCTATTTTTTCACCTAATCGCTGCTCCATAGCGTCGTGTCCTCCGAAAACCCACAGGACGCCTTACGGCGGAGTCCTTCGGACTATTTACACACCATATCATACGAAAAGCAAGCCAGTTTCTCAAAACATCTCTACGTTTCTCGGGAGTTATGTTCATGTGCGGTTGAAGACGTCTGCCGCCACTTCACACAGGTAGCTGCAAATGCGCCCATGATATTCACGATAGAAATCCGCAGACATATCATAGAATTTCTCGCGGTGAACGAACTGTCCTTTCCGGTCACGCTTGCCCACCGAGGCAAAGTTGTAGTAGTGGAAAACTGCGTGCTCAGGTGAGCGTTCCCGATTATCACTTGATTCTTTAGCGAGCAGCTTAATCTCGACACCTATAACAGGGCGAATCCCGTTGAGAATTTCGACGGTTCGACTGCCGGGTCTACCGTTTTGCCGATTGAGTGTATCTTACGTATGTCCACAGGACGCCTTCCGGCGGGACACTAAACGGAGAAAATTGCAAATCAAGCGCTTGACTGCGCCGGTATATCATATAAAATCAGCAGCATGGTTAATTGGTGAGTTGAATATGGATATCCGCCGTAGGTGGGCTTCTTACAGGCGTACTTACTGACTAAAGTGAGCAAAAGTAGCCCAGTTGTAGAAGCTTGTTTGTCGGTGTCGAAGCTGGTATCGGAACTGGAAGCTCGAAGTTGGAAGCTCGAAGAAAAGCGACCCAGCAACGCTGGGTTCCAATTGAAACCCGCCGTTGGCGGGTCAAGCCCCTGCTTGTGGCTGGCAGGGGCATCGATACGAGCATCGACAACCTTAAACGAAAACTACAATAGGCACTTCGGGCTTCTGTTGGAGTTAAATAATGAACGTAGTACAAGGGAGGATTGAATTATGGATTTGAACGGCAAGATAGTATTAGTCGCGGGTGGAGCAGGAGGCATTGGATTAGGAATCGCCAAGGCTCTTGCGGCCGAAGGGTGCCGAGTCGCACTGGCAGATGCCAACGAAGAGGCCCTGGTAAAAGCTGCCAAAGCTGGAGGCGGCGACTCTGCGTTTGTCTGGCGGACCTGTGACATCACTGAGCGTGAGCAAGTCTCGCAGCTATTTCAATGGCTTAGCGACGAGCTCGGGCCTATCGACATCCTCGTCAACAGTGCAGGTATCAATGTCGCGAATCGGATGATGTCCAATATCGACCCCGCAGACTTCGACCGCGTCATGGAGATTAATACAACAGGGACGTTCAATTGTATTTATGCGGCGCTTCCGGTTATGCGTCAAAGAGGTTCGGGACTAATCGTCAATATTGTATCCCTGGCGGGCAAATGCTCGATGCTTTTGGCAGGTTTGCCATACTGCGTGTCGAAGTTTGCCACGAGTGCTCTTGGGACTTTTGTCAACTTAGAGGAATGCGGAAACGGTATCAAGGTAACGAACATCTATCCGGGTGAGACAAACACCCCGATCATAGACAAGCGTCCCTCGCCGCCGCCTCCCGAAAAACGAGCGAAGATGCTCCAGCCGGAGGACATTGCCGCCTGTGTGGTGACAGTCGCCAAGCTGCCGCCTCGTGCAGTCGTTTCGGAGCTAATAATAACGCCTCCACATATGATGATTGGCTGAGATACTTGGTGATAAGAGAATTGTGAGGTCTTTGCTATGGCTAATGCCGCAAGGCATCCTGTGGATTACCGGATTTGTCTTTTCGTAGTGCTGACGGTCGCCTGGCTCAACTGTGGAAAAGCTGTTGGCCAGCCATCCCGGAAGAGCCGGGCCGGTTTGGAGGTAGAGCAGAAGTCGTTCGGTCGAATGCCGGACGGCCAGGAGGTGACTCTCTACGAGCTCACGAATGTAAAAGGACTGCGTGCGAGGATTATTGATTATGGAGCGATTTTGGTGTCA
>JBDRTM010000608.1:0-3681 GCA_043824065.1 Planctomycetota bacterium
CAATTCCTTGGCGGCAGTAGCGCCACAACTCACAACCTCAGCGGCACTTTCCGACTGGATGTATCCCTTTTCCTTGAGCCATTTGCCCAGCTTCTTGATCACCGTACCCGCCGCCTGCATCAACTCCTTGCCGCACATAACCTTGCGAATCATAAAGTAATTCAGGAACTCATCCACACCGCCGGCGATTTTTCCCGGGCCGAATACCTGGCAAAACTCCCGATGCTCATCGCCCTCGGCATTATAAAGCCGGTCGAATAACCCATCCTCCTGCTTATCGAGGCTCTGATAAGCATACCCATCCAGAAACGACTGGAACAAATCGAAGAAACGACTGGAACAAATCGATGATACTTTCATACTTGCGCACAGTGGAAGGCTTCAGACGTTCTTGTTGTTCTTTAAGGAACTCATCAAGCACTGCTTCAATAGTCTTTTCTGCCGGTTGTGGTAGCTTTCTGATACGTTTGCTCATTTCAGTACCTTTCTTGTGGCTTGATTGCCCGGCTGGTTTTTACTTTTTACTTTTCTTTAGTTGCCAATACTATACTCTCCAGGAACCTGCTTATCAAGAAAATCTATGGGTGGCAGCCACTGAATGAGCGAAGCAAATGAAGTGGATGGGAAAAATCCTCCAACTTTAGCTCACTTTAAGCACTTTAATTTACTTTAGCTCACTCCCCAACCCGTAGGCCGAGATATTTAGCACCACTTACCTTATGAAGAATTCCATCTAGTGCTGAAATTCAGAGCGCGTACAAATTCAAAAGTATTGCAGCACACCACTCCAAGGTCAGCGCAAACATCGGGCAAATGGCGATTCGCCCGTTGCCTTCTTGGCTTAGATACCTCTGTGGTCACTATACATCTGCTTGTATGATCTTTGAGGGCATATGCTATTAGGAATGGATCGCGGCCTATTTTCTCTACCTCATCATCAGTGAGATCAGAAGCGTATCCTTGGTCGGTTGCATATGAGACTGAAGAGACATCGACCTCTTCTTGAAAAAGGAGAGCTGTCTTAATAGATTCTTGCTTTGCCCATTGTGCAAGCTCGTCATTACCGTCACTAACCTCTTCATACACTTCGAGTGGTATTTTTACATGACCGTTCTCGCCAGCGTTCTCGAGCCATTCTCAGAACTCGGGGACACGTTCGATAGGGTAGTAGTCCCGGTTTGCGTCAATAAGAACATTTGCATCTAACAAGTAAAGCAACAATACCCCCTATAACAATCTACCAAAGTCAATAAGTGTTTGTACGTTTTTAGCCTTGACGCCGAGCACTTTTCCCGCTTTAGATGTTGTTATCGCGCCAGCACGCATCATAGCACCAACAAGCTCAATCAATGCTTTGCCTATACGATGTCGACGAACAGGATAATAAGTTGGTCCACGACTTTCCTGCTCACGTGCCTTTATTCGTCGCTCGTTCCGTTGGGCAATCCACATTTTTCGAAAGGTTTCGCTTATGAGTCTCCAACTCTCAAAGTCGATAGTGCCTATTCGATACAGTTTGTAGGTAACCATAGAAGCACTAAGATTCCGATCCATCGCAAATTCGCCGATTCGTCTCTGAGCTGATTCCAAATCCGTCCCGTCGTTAACGTCAAGCTGTTCAAGCTCTGAGTTGGACAACAGGAACTCACCTGCAACATCGTTATAGAACTTTTCGATTGAGATTTCAGCCCTCCAGCCACTAACACCAGTCTGCCCAAGCCAAATATGAGCAAGTTCGTGAAGTAACGTGAATGACCACGCTGAACGAGCATCTTGGTCATTGATTATCACAAATGGTGCTATATCGTCTGCAAGAGCGAATCCGCGAAATATCTCTAAATCTATTGCAGTGTGATAGCTTCCAAGGTTACCAATGAGTAGAACGAATATTCCTGCTGCTTCAACTCGATTACGCAACAACGTGAACGCCTCGGAAGGAGAATCCTCTGCACGAAATTCGGCTCTATCAATCTGAAGTGTTTCCTGAATTGATGACAAAACTGCAGATATTCCTTGAGACATCCTTAGCGATCCAACGAATGGAAGAGGTTCAGTATCCTCTTCGTCCTCGAGCATTGCTCGAACCATACTCTGTCGAGCCTTTACATCGCGAATCAAGGCATCCAACAACGCCTCATCAGTATCTGAGTAATCCTCCGGAAGTGTCCGGAAATCCTGACCACGGTCACCTTTTCGGGGCGGAGCTGTCATGTAGAACGTCAACAGTGGTCGTCGATACTGTTTTGCCATTTTCGTGAGAACCGATCGAGTCGGCTCATCGTCACCAGACTCCAAAGCAGCAAGTCGATCAATAGCGGATACACCTCGTGCTTGATGAAGAGTAAGCTTCTTAGCAGCTTCCTCCAAGGTTAGTCCCGCTGTTTCTCTAGCCCAACGGATTATGTCCGGATTTACTTTTGGCATTATTCTTCCAGATATATGTTTTTCATTTTGCTCAATACCATCGATTCACTGCAGGTCAAAGTCGATAGGGGAAATCTGATGATACCATACCTGTTTTTTTCTTTGCCTGACACTCTTTCGTTTCTCGCATAAAGTTCTCCCAACAGATGCGTCAAAACTGCTTTGTCCGGCATCCATTGGCTCTATATTATCAAAACACTGTCTGTTTGTCACGTATTATCTGGAAAATCGATGAAGAGAATTATTTCTGCCTTTTTGTTATATGCTCCAGCAGTCCGCCGTCGTTGATTATCTCAAGGGCAAAGTCCGGCAGCGGATTAAAGCTAATATCAACACCGGCGGTTTTGTTTTTAATCAAGCCGGCTTTATAGTCAATTTCCAGCTCATCGCCGTCGTTGATTTTTTCCAGAGCATCCGGCGATTCGATAATATAAAAGCCGTTGTTAATGGCATTGCGATAGAAGATTCGGGCGAATGATTTTGCAATAACCGTTTGGACCTTTGCGCCGCGAATAGCCCAGACTGCATGTTCTCTGGATGAACCGCACCCAAAATCCTCACCGGCCACAATCACATCACCTTCTTTGACCTTGTTGACGAAGTCCTTGTCCAAATCCTCCAGACAATGCCTCGCAAGTTCCATTTCATCATCCGTATTCAAATACCTCGCCGGTATTATCTCATCAGTATTAATATGGTCCCTCTTGTAAACATGTGCTACACTCATCTTTATAACCTCACCTAAAAATTTAATCTCTCAACTGTAATATTTACGTGCCTTACGGCACTAATGTGTCATTCCTGCGAAAGCAGGAATCCAGTCTTCCAAATCATATTGTTTTAAATTTTGGTCATTTGAATTTGTTTAGAATTTAGAGCTTAGGATTTAGGATTTCGACTGCATGTATTTCCTGCAGTCGGCTAACTCTCCTTCTACCGCGCTTGCTGCCGCCGTTGCCGGGCTGGCTAAATAAACTTCACTTTCCGGATGTCCCATTCTCCCGACGAAGTTTCTATTGGTTGTGCTGACACACTTTTCGCCCGCGGCCAGAACACCCATAAAGCCGCCCAGACACGCCCCGCAGGTCGGTGCGGCGATTACACAGCCGGCATCATAGAATATATCGAACAGCCCTTCGTCTTTTGCCTGTTTCCAGATAACCGGTGTTGCCGGCACAATGAGCGTGCGAATGGCAACTTGTTTTCCCTTGAGGATTTTCGCTGCGATTCGCAGGTCCTCGATTCGGCCGTTTGTAC
>JBDRTM010000609.1:0-3393 GCA_043824065.1 Planctomycetota bacterium
GCTCAGATATTGGAATTCTTCCTGAGAACTCAGTGACAAGCAATGAGCTGCCTTTACCGGACGCCTTTTGGTTGACGCTGTCTATGTCTTCGCCGTAATCATCGGAATCCACTGCATAGACCGAAACCCTCACTTTGGGAAGATCAACAGAGGCAGTTGACAAAAAGAAATCAAAGCCGACCGGCCAGAAGCCCTCAGGTACATTAAGCCGTTTTGCCAGGTCAGTTAATTTCTTCCCATCAGCGATGTCAGTTGAAGCGTTACCTCCATAGTGACAATATTGTGTGTGTTCAATCTTTGGGTCAAACATATTTAATCTCCACAAGGTCATTAAATAATGTCGTGCTGCTCACGCGTGCGATTTACCGCACTGCCGAACAGCCGCTGGTTCGGTACTCAGTATTGGTGGGCTAATGTGCCACCTTACAATCTTATCGTTTTGTTAAGGGATGCTGCCATTTCTTCATCATGGAACCTTTCACTAATAATCCGAGCAAGCCTTAACTTTCAAAATAGACGCCGCCGTTTACGAGGGCTTTTCTTAGGTCGCGGTAGCGCAGCTCACGTGTCCCGCAGTTCTTAGCTGCGCAGAGGGCCGCTGCTGTGCCTGTCGCCTGTCCTTGTCCCATACAGCTTACAGTGTTTCTGGTGGACATGTGGGCTCGATGGTCGGAGGTAATCAACATGCCGGCAGCAAGAAGATTCTGGACTCCAGCTACACGCAGTGCCCTATAGGGTATTCCGTACGTGCCGCCATCCTTGATTTGGTAGCGGGGCGCACTGTCGTGAAAGCCGTAAGTCAGGACGTCGTCGTCAAAGTGTCTGCCTTCGATAACATCTTCGTGAGATATGTCATAGTCGCATGTAATCAATCGACCGCGCCGGATGCAAATTTTGGGGCTCGTTCGGGCGATAAACGCCTTCTCACAGCCGGGGACATACTCCCTGAACAGCTCGATGGCCTTGGCCTGCCGCTTTCTCAGCTCCAATTCCGCCTTCGCTACTTCATCTCGGTTGGTCGGACTGACCGGCATCTTGAAATTAATTTTTATGAACATGAAATAGTTGTCGTGCACAGTGGTAGTGACAATTGACATGCCAATCTTCCCCGCTCCCTCGCTGAACCCGGAGGGGAGATTTACCCTTCTGCCGTCCAATCGCACGATTTGTCCATCTTTGCCGCTGCGAATGCCTTCGGCCTGTTGAGTAATGGCGTCGTTCGATTTGAGGAATTTGTAGTATTTGTCAATGCCGACATTGCCGACGCCGATGCTGTTTACGACCGGGTAATCGTTCGGCTCGGTATAATCGGCGCCGGCGAATGCGGCCAGGTCGCCGTAGGCCGTGCAGTCCACGAACGATTTCGCGTAGAATGCCTCCCTGCCGGAGCGGCTCTCGGCGATCACGCCCCTGATTCGGGGACCGTCCATAATCGCGCCGGCCAGGAGCGTATTGACGCATACGAAAACGCCCGACTCGACGAGCATCTCGAATGTAATGAGTTTATACATTTCCGTGTCAATCGCTGTGCAAACCGAATCGTAATTGTACCCTTTGGACATCTCGGCGTGGCCCGATGTGCCGCCGACTTTCAGAAGGCGGTCGATAATCTCCTGAGGAATCCCCCGCACAACCTGGCGTTTTTTGACGCCGGGGAAGGCCTTCCACAGGTTATAGAAGCTGTGAAGTGCCGTGCCGCCTTCGGTGGCTGTCCCGCCCGGATAGCCCTTAACCTCTATCAGTGCCGTCTTTGCGCCCTGACGTGCTGCGGCTGTCGCCGCCACGACCCCTGCCGTGCCGCCGCCTGCTACAACGACATCGAACTTCCTGACAGGCAATTTTTTTGCCGGCTCCTCGTAATAATTCGTAGGTTGGTTCCTTGTCCCTGCCGGATTGCCTTGCGCAAAGCCGGCTTGAGCCCCAATTCCAAGCATGAGAACGTTTTTCGAAAACTCTCGACGATTCATTTCTGTCTCCTCATATAGTGCGGTTAATAATTTATTGTTGACTTTTTATATAGCCGGTCTTTCCTTAGGCGGCTAAAACTTGTCCCTTCAACTATGACTTCGACGGTGAACTCAGCCGAACCTTTCAGGGCAGGCTCTGAGCAACGTCAAAAGATCCAAAATCGCAGTCCCGGAGTGGCTACAATCTGCTCAGCCCGGAGGATGAAAAAACGGCTGATTCCGAATCTCGTCAAATGCTTCTTCCATCGACAGGTCGGTGAATACTTCGCACCACTTGCCGGTGTGTCGCATGTACGCCAGATTGAAACGACCGTTCGCCATGTATGCAAGTCGCATAAAGCTGTCTTCGAAAAACGGCGATAGTGCATTGGGACCCGGACAGGCGGACTTGGCGCGGAAGAGCAGGCAGTTCTTATGCCACTTCGTATATATATCGACGATGTAGTTGAACCTCGCCTTCTTGGGCGGCGGCTTTATGTATCGTGGCTTAAATAAAGTCTCGATGATTTCGTCGGCTTTTGCCGTGACCTGCTTCTTTACCGCATCCGGCACGCTCGAAGCAGGCCTGGGCCGGTAAACCCATTGTCCTCGTCTTATTGCCATATTCACATTCTCCTTGATTGGTCATCGTTATTAAGGACGCTCACCGTTTTCCGTGCATCGTCCCCAGCCATTAAAAGATGGCTGTTTATACTATTCCATGAACGTGCGATCGAACCGTGTAATCACGCTTCGTAATTTTTTGAGGATCTCACTGGCCTCAGCACGGACTTGTGGGACATAGGCGTGATTGTTTATCTCTTTCTTAAGCCATATAGCTGCATCATTCAATTCAAGACATATCTGATCTAAGTTGAGATAACCAGACTGATTACACAAGTAGTGGATCCATTGATGCGGGTAGAGCGCCTCTTGTTTCTTTCGGATGGTTTCATCTTCGGTTTCGTACATAAGTTCGACCAAGGCCAAACACAGCCGACTGTTAAATTCCAGGTTGTTGTAGCAAAGCAGGACGCCAGTTTTGCCACCGTAATTGTCAGGTGGCATCTCGTCACATGTTTTCCAGTCTTTAAGATCTGGCGAAATTAAATGAGCAGAAAGTACTTTTCGAATGCTTGCCTCATGTTTGGTCCAGTCATTACATGAAAGCCTGAGATCAATATTCTTGTGGACGATATAATGGAACCCGTTTATCAGATTTTTATATTCGAGATCACGAATAACTGGTGCAACAAACTTGTTGAGCAATTGATATATATCGTGTCTTTTGCGCGATGTTGGAATTTGAGTTTCCTTAAACAGGTAAGATGACTTTAGCCCCAAAGTCTCAATGTTCATTCTAATCCATCCTTCGCATAGTACAGGTCGCTCAACTGAAAGCTAATCGGTCCGGGCGTTAGCCCACCGAAATAAAATTTCAAACATC
>JBDRTM010000610.1:0-3883 GCA_043824065.1 Planctomycetota bacterium
AATACCTCAAATTACACAACTATAATGTCCCATTTATTCTTCACGGTACAAATCCTTTCACTGCCAAAGATAACAAGAAGTCTCCTCAGAGTAAAATTGTAAGATTTTACAGCCGGGAATCCATAATATTTTTCGGACAACGTTCAGAACATGCTGGGCGTTCTGTGTAATCCTAAAATAGACTTAACCACCTTTTGTTCTAACAACCGTCTATCTTCCATAACGTGCACGGTGAGGTGAACTTTCTTGTCTTCATAATACACAAATCAGCCGTCCAATAACAAGCTGCTTCCTGAATATTAGTTACCTGGAATCGACCTTTTCAAGGACTTTTGCGCTTGACAGCGTTCGCTGAGAAACTATTGTTCATAACTTAGTTATGAAACATTAATATTTCTCAGCTTAGTCGCTTATTCCAATGGAGAACAGTTTTATGCTTGCGGCAAGTTTAGCTATGGACCCAATCGACTTGACCATAATAGTCGTGTATCTGGTCGGTATTGTTACCATCGGCTGTTTGGCCGGCTTTCGTCAACGCCGGGCAGTGGAAGGACAGGGCTATTTTCTTGCCGGCAGAACGCTCACCTGGCCTGTCATCGGTCTGGCCCTTTTCTCGACAAACATCTCGACTGTACACCTCGTCAGTCTGGCCGAAGAAGGTTACAGAAACGGCCTTGCCTATGGCAGCTTCGAGTGGATGGCGGCATTTACCCTCATCATCTTAGCGTTATTCTTTGCACCTTTTTATCTCCGTGCCAAGGTCGCAACACTGCCTGATTTTCTTGAGAAGCGTTACAGCAGACCTTGCCGTGACTGGCTTGCTTTGCTTTCGATAATCTCGGCTATCTTCATCCACATCGGCTTTTCTCTTTATGCCGGCGCCGTTGTGCTGGAAGGTATGTTCGGCATCAACATTATGACAAGCATTATTTCCGTTGCGGTGCTGACGGGTCTCTACACTATTATTGGAGGTCTGTTAGCAGTTGTTTTGACAGAGTCGATTCAAACCGTTGTTCTTATATTAGGAGCAGTATGCGTAACAGCGCTTGGGCTTTGGCACGCAGGCGGATGGTCTGAATTCGTCGCCAGTGTTGAGCCGGTCAAAATGACGATACTCCGCTCATCCGACGATGCGTCAGGTCTTCCCTGGTATTCAGTTTTCCTCGGCTATCCTATCATTGGCATCTGGTACTGGTGTGCCGACCAGACGATTGTTCAGCGCGTGCTCGGTGCTAAAGATGTCAATCACGCTCGCGTAGGCCCTTTGTTTGCCGGCTTTATTAAAATCCTGCCCGTATTCATCTTCGTGCTCCCGGGCCTGATTTGCCTCGGACTAATCAATCAGGGTAAACTGCCTGATACGTTGGAGCACCCGCGAAATACATATTCATTTATGATTAACCATTTATTGCCTGTTGGCCTCAAAGGCGTGGTCGCCGCGGCACTGCTGGCGGCACTAATGAGTACCGTCTCCGGCGCCCTGAACTCCATCGCGACACTGTTCAGCTATGATATTTATAAGCGATGGCGTCCCCAGACCTCCGACAAAACTTTGGTAGTCATAGGACGTATAGTTACGTTCGTCGCTATGATTGCCGCCATAATATGGTCACCGTATGTAAGCCATTACCCAAGCATCTTCCAGGGAATTACTGCCGTAATCTGTTATATTTCTCCGCCTATCACGGTGGTGTTTGTCTTTGGCATATTCTGGCGACGAGCCAGCGGCAAGGCGGCCTTTACTACGTTATGGCTCGGCTCAGCTATGGGACTGGTGGTCTTTTTGCTCGATTGGTTCAAAGATAAAGACTGGCTAAAGCAATATATCGAATGGAAAGTCCCACCTATGATGGCAACCTTTTATCTGGCCGTGCTGTGCTCTGCAGTGCTGATTATTGTATCGTTGCTTAAACCTCACAAACATACTGCCGAAAGCGAAAAATTAGTCTGGGCCAATCCATTGCAGGCCCTGCAAGAGAAAGGCTGGACCGGCATCGGCAATTATAAGTTCCTGACTGTTTTACTATTCGTAACAATGGTTGTGTTGTATGTGATATTTAGTATAAATGATAAAAGAATGTAATATCCACAACTATTCGATTTACCTCGGCGAGCTGGAAGAGGGCAAATACTACCTGTTCAGTTACTTCGAATATACCGGCGACGATTTCAAAGCCGATATGGCCAGGATGGCTGCCGACCCCACGACCCAAAAATGGTGGACCTTCTGCGAACCTTGCCAGGCTCCGATACCAACCAGAAAAGAGGGCGAACGGTGGGCCAATATGGAAGAAGTATTTCACTGTAACTAATGCTCTCTTGAAAACGTGCAAAACTTGTCATTCTGTCCGAAGGACTCCTTACGGAGAACGAAGCGTAGCCGCAGGCAACACAACCGTCATTTCGAGCGCAGCCGAAGGCGCAGTCGAGAAATCTATTCAAACAGTCAACCTCAGTTCTTTCGTAGCCGCTTCTTGGAGGTAATAATCACTACACACTTATCGTGTTACAGACCACTAACTTTGGCTTCAATTTCTTTCAGCTTAAAACGAACGCTCACGATGAAAGGTGCCTCGCCTTCTACCCAGTGGCCGTAAGTTGTAGCAATGAATGTGCCATCAGGCAGGACCTCCAAGCCGGGATATGCGCAGTCGGCTTGTTTGTGATTATCCATCAGGCGGACACGATATTGACCTTTCGGATAAACGGCGATCATTGTCTTATTGTCCTCCAGCAGCACTGTTGTCGGATGGCCAAGATACTGGCCCGGCTCTTTATCCACCACGATTTGCCGGTGCCTCTCACTGGCAAGGTCGATTAGCGGTATTGAGTAACCTCGCGGCTTCTTGGCACCTTCGGCGGCGAAGGACAAGCTCGTGCCAATTAGGCAACAAATAAAAATCCGCATAACATTTTTGATTCTGCTCATATTCGCTCCTCTCATTCTTCTGCTGCTCAGAAAATAATCTCTGAATCTTGCTGTCTCAGCACCCGAGGGCGCTGTTCGTTTCCAGCTTTCAATCTTTTTACCAAATATCTTTGACTAAGACAACCATTCCGGTTGAAATATTGACTCAAAATGACCCGAACACTGTCGAATAGACGCAATATGGTTCTCCTATTTATTTCCTGTTGCGGAAACAGTAGTTGATATTCCACTGATGGAGGAAGCTTTACGATGGACTTGTAAAAAAGATTACAAATAGGTGATACACCATTTGAACCTGTTGACCTCCTGCGTGTAGGGTAAAACAGAGCTGTATGTAAGTCTTTTCTCCACAAGCATTAACAAACATAAGTTTTTTCACTTGGCAATCTGCCAATTCTGTACTAAGCTTTGTGCTATGTATTAAGCAGAATGAGCAAGGAGGTTTGAAAATGACGGAAAAGACGGAAATGACAGAAAAGACGGAAATGACAGAAAATACAAACGGGTCCCAAGATGAAAAATTCGTACCAACATGTCACATATGCGGAGAAAAACATTGGCCTCACCATATGTTAACTCCTTGTTTTAATAAGCATAAGGCCAAGGCAAAAGCAAAGGCTGAAAAAAGAGAAAAAGCAGAATCGAAAAGAAAGGCCAAGGCTGAAACCAAAGCAAGAGTCAGGGCCGAAGCCAAAGAGAAAGCTGAGACCGAGGCCAAAGCAAAAGCTGAAATAAGGGCCTATGTCGAAGCATTGGCCGAAGTAGAACAAAAGTTGAGGGCCGAAGCCAAAACCAGGGCGAAAGCGGAGGAAGCAGCCGAGGCTGAAAGAGAGGCAAAGTTTAAGGCTGAAGAAAAAACCAAAGCCTACATGGAGGCTGCGGCAAGAGCCGAAGAAAAAGCAACAATCGAAGCAAAGTCCAGAAATGAAGCAGAGACCAAAGCCAGGTCATACG
>JBDRTM010000611.1:0-5280 GCA_043824065.1 Planctomycetota bacterium
ACACATCATGGATCGGTTGAATAATCGCCCAAGAAAATCTCTTGGTTTTTTGACACCAAATGAAGTATTTTATGAACGGAAAAAATTAACAGGATAACAAAACAGGATTTGACTCAGTTGCACTTGGGAGTTGAATCCGCCTTAAGCAAAAAGTGTTTTTGAACGATAATAAGTTACGTGACGTGCGGGCGTTAGCCGTGTTTGTAGATTTTCGTTAAGGTATGAAAACTTAAACCAAAAGGCAGATAAAGATGTCAACATTACGTCTTCCAGGGCTCTTAACAGGGATAGATACAGCCAAACTCATCGCCCAACTGATGGCTATTGAGCGCCGCTCACTCAATGTGTACGAAGAACGCAAAAGCATGTGGGAAGAGAGACAAGACGCTCTTAGCACACTGGAAACCAAACTCAGCAACTTAAGAAACTCGGTTCGGGCTCTTTCCGACGCCGACGCACTTCGCTCTTTTTCAGTGGCCTCCAGTGATACCGACAAATTGACTGCCGACGCATCCTATAATGCTTTTGAAGGCAATCACACGGTCGTAATCAACCAGTTGGCCACTGCCGAGCGCTGGGTCCACACGACCGGCAAAGAATACGCCGAGGATTACGTAGGAGCCGGCACTTTTATCTACTCATACAATCATAAGGAAACAACCTTAACGACCACAGCGACTACAACACTGGAGGACCTGGTCGGCTTAATCAATAACGACGCGAACAACCCCGGTGTTACAGCCAACCTGCTGTACTACAACGATGCATATCATCTGGTGTTGAACGGCAATGACGCCGGCTCCGATTATACCATCTCGGTCAATGCAAGCAGCACGGAAGTCTGGCAAGCAGATTCAGCTTTTACTGCGGATAGTAACAATGCTACACTTACCACAAAGATCACAGGCCTTGACCAATTTGGAGCAAACCCGCTGGAAGGTGGCGAATTGATTGAAATAACCGGTACAGACCATAGTGGTAATCCGATAACCCAGGTGGACCTTAGTATTACCAGTAACACCAAACTTAGCCATCTTATCGCTGAGATTAACGATGCTTTCGACGGAATTGCCAAAGCAACTCTTGAAAACGGCAAGATTATTTTGACCGACGACACCGATGGCACAAGCAGTCTTTCGATTACTTTGACATACAACGCCAATGGCTCCGCAGCCACATTGACTCTACCTACTATGGCCGTTTTGACAGAAGGTGGCTCAATAACGGCGGACCTGGCGAATTTCACAGCCTCGGACTTTATTGAAACTCAATCAGCTCAGGATAGTGAGATAAGGATCGATGGCTACCCCGCAGGACCAGGAATTGCCGAGGTGCAGACGCTGTCTAAGACCAACAGGGCGACGGGGGGTACCTTTACCCTAACTTATGACGGACAAACGACTGCCGCGATTGACCGTGGTGCTTCAACTGCCCAAATTCAAGCTGCACTTGAAGCGTTGTCAAACGTCGAAGCTGGCGATATAACGGTGAGTGGTGTGAGATTGGACCAGAATGGTGATACTATATTTACATTCCGCGATACTGCTGGTGATGTTAGTATGATTTCGATTGATACGAGCAACCTAAACCCCTCTTCCGGTTGGACTTTTTCGGAAACGACAAAAGGCGACAACACAGATTGGTGGATCAAAAGAAGCTCTAACACCGTGGACGATGTTATCTACGGTGTTACTCTCCATCTGCACGATACGACTGATGCCAATGGAGAGGAGCTAACTCTGACCAGAGATATCCAATCAGTAAAAGACAAACTAACCAAAATGGTTGACGCCTATAACTTTGCCGTCCAGTATATTAAGGAAAAGACCGGTTACAATGACGTTCTAAAAACCGCCGGTCTCTTGATGGGAGATTATGTCGTTTCGACCATAAGGCAGCAGATTCGCACACCCCTTATCACCCAGACCAATGGATTTATAGAGGATATCGACACGTTCCTGACGCCGGGACATCTCGGCTTTAAGCTCGACAGGGAAGGGGTATTGAGTCTTGACATGAATGTCCTTGATGAAGCAATAGCTGAAGATTATATGAGCGTCCTTGCCATAATCGGAGCAGACAAGACCGGTAGCAGCGACAGTAATACTATTAAATTTTACGGCGCCCACAGCGATTATACCACAGCGGGCAGCTACGACGTCGAGGTGGTGGTAAGCGGCGGAGCAATCACCAGCGCCAAAATCAAACTCTCGACCGAATCAACCTACCGTGATGCAACATACAGCGGCAATATAATTACCGGCAACAGCACCTTTGACGATAACGGTAACCCTATTTATCCCGAGAACGCCCTTCAGCTCAGCGTTGACTTAAGTCAGGACGGCACTTTCACCGCCACCGTCAGGGTAAAGCAGGGTTTTACCGGCACAATAGAGGATGCACTGGATAATATGCTCAAGGTAACAACGGGCTCCATCCAAATCGACCAGAAACATGTGGACAAACAAATAGAATATTTACAGGAAAAGATTGAAAACGAAGAATACCGCCTTACTAAAAGAGAAGAAAGATTGATAGCTCGATTTGCTCGTCTTGAGAGAAATATAGCTTTGATACAACAACAGATGGGCGCTTTAGGTTTCGGTCTATGACATAAAGGAAAGAATGTAGTGTGGATTTTCATCCGGTTAGTTATTGGAGGGAATACTAAAACATCTGTTGTTACGTCTGGTAGTTTGCTTTTCTTTTACGTAAACGATAAATCATAGCTAACACTTCTGCTACCGCCACATATAAAGTCTCAGGTATAGGATTGCCGGGCTTGACCGTTGAATATATGGTTCTGGCCAACTCGGGCCTTCTTACAATTGGCACACCATAGGCCCGTGCAATTTCCCTGATTTTTTCCGCCAAATGGTCTGCCCCTTTGGCGACCATCATGGGCGCTTCCATCGTCTTGGCATCATAACGCAGCGCAACAGCTACATGTGTCGGGTTGACAAGAACCACACTGGCCTTGGGCACTTCCTGCAACATGCGCCTCAAGGCCGCCTGGAACTGGATTTGCCGGATTCGACTTTTGACCTCAGGCGAACCTATTGTATCCCTGAGCTCCATTTTTATTTCCTGCTTGGTCATCTTCAGCTCCTGGATGTATTTCCATTTCTGATAGAAGGTATCAGCAATACCCAAGGCCAATAGTACAAAGCCGATGCGTATCATCAGGCCAAGTATTATCTTTGCGATAACTGCAAGTATTTGCGTGGACCAGGCCCATCGAAGCCCAGCAAGCATATCGAGCTTGCTCCGAAGATAGAACCAAACGATGAATGAGATTAAAAATAGTTTTAGAACGGATAATAAGAGCTTCACCAGAGAACGAGCGTTTACCAGTTTCTGTAACCCTGCGACGGGATTGAGTTGGTCGAATTTAAATTCTAATGCCCCCGGCGTATAATTCAGTCCGCTGACAGCGACGCTGGCTATAAAAGAACCCGCACAAAGTGCAGCGAGAATGGGGCAGATAACAAGTATCAAATCGACAGTTTTTCTACTGATGAAATCCAAAAATCCACTGCTGTCAGCAAAAATGCCATTTTCGCACGACATCCCCTGCCTAATTTGTATCATGAACCATTGGAGCAAGTTCGGTGCCAACAGAGTAAGCATTGCCACCAACACCAGAAGTGTTACAATCGATGTCAGCTCCTGAGACTGTGGTACCTGCCCTTTGCCTTTGGCTTTCGACAATCTCCTTGCTGTTGGCTGCTCTGTCCTTTCGGCAGCTTGCTCTGGCATAATCCGTCCCCAATATGGTAATTGGTTAAATGGTTAATTGGTGAGTAGTTATCAGGAAAGTGCCTAAAGTGAGCTAAAGTTGCCCAGTTGTAGAAGCTTGTTTATCGGTGTCGAAGCTGGTATCGGACTGGAAGCTCGACGTTGGATGCTCGAGGAAAAGCGAGTTTCAAGCCCCTGCTTGTGGCTGGCAGGGGCATCGATACGAGCATCGACAACCTTAAACGATGGCCATGAACATTTTAGGCACTTTAGGCACTTCAAACTTTAGCTCACTTATTCCACTCACTACTCAGCAATTACCAATCACCAATTACAAGGGTAGTAGTTTGCCCATCCAATCAGCGAATTCGGCCACAAACGTATTAATAAATGGCAAAAATATCGCCACCATTAACAATCCCAGACCTACACGCATTGGCAAACTGATAAATAGAATGTTCATTTCCGGAATCATCCGTGCAAAGACAGCTAATACAACCATCAACACCAAGAATGCTGCCAATATCGGTGCGGCCAATTTCAGGCCTGCCATTAACAGTGTCGAACCAGACTTAATTATCCCACCGGTCAAAACGGATATTGTTGGGATACTGCCGGCAGGAAACGTCTCGTAACTTCGCGAGATAATCAACAAAAACAGATGATGGCCGTTAGCGCTCAGAAACAGGAGTATAAATATCATCTCTAACAAGCTGCCTAACGGTTGAGTGCTATCACCGGTCAATGGGTCCAAAATCTGGGCTATATTCAAACCCATCTGCTGTTCGATAATACGCCCGCTGAATTTAACCGCAGCAAATACAAAAGCGGCGATTAGGCCCAGAGCCAGCCCATAGGTGGCTTCGTTGGCCAGAAGCAATACTGCCTTGACGATAGAGATTTGCTCGGCCTCGATAGGTACAGGCGTTATCATCGAAAAAAAAATCGTTACCAGAATAGTCAACGCAACCTTTATCCTGGCAGGAATGCTTTTCCAGCCAAAAATAGGAAGCACCAAAAAAAATGCTGAAATCCTTGTCAGCACTATTACAAAACCAAGAAGTTTTTCGATTATCAGTTCCATAAAAATGCCTAAAGTGCCTAAAGTGCCTAAAGTGAGCTAAAGTGCCTAAAGTGAACTAAAGTTATGGATTATTTTTTAACTTTAGGCACTTTAGGCACTCCAAACTTTAGGCACTTCAATGGCCAATATTCCGGATATGGCCAAACATTTCGTTGGTAAATCTAAGTATCACCTCCAGTGTCCAACCGCCACAAATCAATGTGACGATGCCGACAGCCAAAAGCTTAGGAACTATGGTTAAGGTCATATCACGTATGGAAGTAACTGCCTGAAACAATGTCATCGTCACTCCTACAACCATACATGTCAGCAGAATCGGAGCAGCTAAAAGCAAAGCCGTCTCAAGCGTGTGCCGGCCCAGGTAAAGAACGAAACTACCATCCATAATTTAATTCCATAAAAGTGAGCTAAAGTGTCTAAAACGAGCTAAAGTGACAGCTTTGCTGTCATTCTGAACG
>JBDRTM010000612.1:0-14196 GCA_043824065.1 Planctomycetota bacterium
AGCAATCGTCGATGATTTTTTGCGCAGCGATGTTACCATTTTCGGTAACCACCGCATTGTATATTGATTTCAGTTCAGCTTTGCCGGCTGCGAGCTGCCGACAGATTTCGCCGAGTCCTTCCATTATTTGCAGCGGCTCAAAGCCGGCCACCACGCAAGGCCGGCCAAAATCTTCCACAATCTCAGCAAAAGCCCCATAGCCGATTATCACACTGACGTGTCCGGGACAAAGAAAGGCATCTATTGTATTATTTTTCCCGCTCAATAGTGCTCGCATTGCGGGCACAACCAGTTTGTGTCCGCTCAAAATACAGAAATTATCGACTCCCTGTTCAGCCGCTTCTTTTATCACTACCGCAGTGGCCGGCGCAGTGGTCTCAAACCCTACCGCAACGAATACAACGGTTTTTTCAGGATTGTCTTTGGCTAATTGCAGTGCATCTTCACTGCTTAGAACGACTTTGACGTTTGTTTTTGCCTGCTTTTTTTCAAGCGAGCTGTTTTTGCCGGGCACTCGAATCATATCGCCGTATGTGGCGATTAAACAATCGTCGCGGTCCGCTAATTGCAAAACAATATCGATATAGCCCTGGTCGGTAACGCAAACCGGACAGCCCGGCCCGGATAAAAGTTTCAATCCTTTGGGCAAAGTTGACCTTATCCCGTTACGGAAAATAGAAACCGTATGGGTGCCGCAGACCTCCATTATATTGATTTGCCGACCTAAGGCTTTGCACGCGGCACCACACAGATTCTGTGCTTTTTGAATTCTATCAAGCATCGTATTTCGTATATGCGTTTATGCGTAAATGCGTATATGAGTTTAGGTTCCTACTCATCTACTCATTCACCCATCTACTCATTCACTCATCTACTCATTCACTCATTCACTTCTTATCTTGAAATTCGTTAATTTCTGCAATAAGCTGCCAGGTCTTTTTTGCCTCTTCTTCATCGACGAGCGAGATAGCAAAGCCGGCGTGAATCAGAATCAAATCTCCTAATTTAGCTTCCGGCAGGAGCGTAGTTTTAGCTCTCCAGCGGTTGCCCATCGCATCGACAACCGCCTTGTCCCCCTCTAACTCCACTATTCTTGCCGGGATTGCCAAACACATAGTTCGTATCTCGTCGCTCAACTATTATTTACGATTTAATGGAGCCGGGTATAGCTAATTACGACACTCATTATATTAGTTGATGTTGTTAGGTCAACCTTTTGCTTGGTAAGTGGTTAACAAGTTATTCTCGCCAGTTTGAGTCTCGTCCGTTTGTCTTTCATGAGGTTCTGTAAAAAATGTTTGACAAGGAAATGTCCAAAGTCTATTCTTCATACTCGGTGGTTGGCTGTTTTAAGCTGCGAATGGGTAATGTAAGTATATGAGAGTTATCTATGAACATAGAGCAATTTCTCCACGAAAAACGCGATGATATTCGCGCCATTGCTGCAAAGCATGGTGCGTACAACATTCGTATTTTCGGCTCTGTTGTACGCGGCGAAGCCGGCCCGGACAGCGATATTGATTTTCTCGTTGACGCAGGCCCAGCCACAAGCTCCTGGTTTCCTGCCGGTCTCATATTGGACCTTGAAAAAATTCTGGGACGCCGTGTCGAGATAGTGACGGAGAAAGCACTTAATCCCTATATTCGCGACTATGTGCTTCGCGAGGTTAAACCGTTATGAGAGACGATACCGTTTACTTGCGCCACATCCAGGAGAGTATCCGGCGCATCGAGAACGAATCCTGTATGATTGGAATCTTGACCATTTGTCCCAAAACTAGATTTTATAAGAAATGCTTGACAACGGAATGCACAGAAGTTATCCTTTATATTTGACAGGTACGCATATTACAAAATAGTAATGGTAATGGAGACCAATCATGAATTGGCATGACTATATAACAGTTGATCCGGATGTTTGTCATGGTAATGCCTGCCTAAAAGATACACGTATTATGGTGTCGGTCGTGCTTGACAACTTAGCGGCAGGTCTATCCATAGAAGAGATTTTGCGTAGCTACCCATCGCTCAAACAAGAGTCGATACTGGCAGCGCTTTCCTACGCAGCTGAACTTACGCGGGAACGCATTATATCGATGCCGGCATAGAACTGGCTATGGATTATTGAAGAAGACAGGATAAGAATAAGGAGCTAAGAAACCGCATAGATATTAGCGGCAATTGCCGCCTGGCCAACAGAGATTCCGCCGTCGTTTGACGGTACTTCACGGTTAAATAATACGGAAAAATCGTTTTGTTTCAACTGCTTTATTAAACGGTTTGTCAAATACCGGTTACAAAATACGCCGCCACTAAGCGCAACGGTGTTCAAGTCCGTTTCCGATCTGCAGACTATAGCGAAAAAGAGCAGAATTTCCAAAACGGTATTGTGAAACTTCGCCGAAATTATGCTCGTATCGACTTGGTTTTGCACATCATCGACAATCTGTTTTATGGTTTTATCCAGTACAAACCTATAGGGTTCCCCCGGCGGCCAAAACGTCTCGAGTTCGTAGCGATCTTCAACATCAGCGGCGGCAATAGCCTCGAGTGCCATCGGCAGCTGGGCATCGAAGTGATTATAGCTGCCTAATCCGAGCATAGCGGCGACCGCATCGAAAACCCTGCCCAAGCTGGAAGTCTCTACACAATTAACCCCTTTCTCAAGCTGCTCTGATATAATCTGTAGTCTGTTTATGTCAGGTTCGATACGTTTTAACAGCCACTCGAATTTTTGTAAATTAAATTTTCTGCCGTATGCCTTTTGTAATAATGACAGAGCAGGCCTCACAGCCTCTTTGCTTGCCTTATCCGCCCCTGCCAAAGGATAATAAGCCAAGTGGCCGAACCGCTCGAATTTCTCTAATGATGCAATCAGGCACTCGCAACCCCAGATAGCTCCATCTGTTCCATAGCCGGTACCATCTGCCGCAAGCCCTATGACCGGCCCGCTAAGGCCGTGCTCAGCCAAAACCGACGCAATGTGAGCCCAGTGATGCTGAATTTGAATAACTTTCATCGACACATTGTCTTTCTGAGCGAAAAAAGCCTTTAGCCCTGAGCGAAGCCGAAGGGGAAGAATCTCACCTTTTCTCGAAGCCAGATGCTTCGGCTTCGCCTCAGGATGATGGGCAAATTCATTTAGCATCGAAACAGCATATTGCGTCGATAGGTAGCCGGGGTGAAGGTCGCAGGCCACAACTTGGGGCTCAACTTCAAATAGTTTTCGTAGATGCTCGATTGAATTGATGTAATGATGATAAACCTCTGCATCCTCAAGATCGCCTATATGTTCGCTGCAAATAAACTGGTTTTGTTTTGCGAAACAGAACGTATTTTTCAAGTCCGCTCCCGCCGCGAATATCTCCTGCCGACAATTTTCTTCCGTAAAGATTGGGCTCGGCACATATCCTCTGGCCCTTCTTAGAAAAACCGGCTGTTCGTCCACAAGATGGACAATCGAGTCATCAACCTGCCGGTAAATTTCTCTATCGTGCATCAGGAAAGCATCCGCAACATCTGCCAGTCGTTCTAAAGCCGGTTCGTTTTTGCAAATCAACGGCTCATCGGAAATATTGCCGCTGGTCATAACCAAAACGTCTGTTCCATAGTTGTTTAACTGCTCGAACAAAAGATAATGCAGCGGCGCATAGCAGAGCATAAAGCCGTAAGTGCTAACGCCTTCGGCAACAGATGGAGCTATAGAACTGTTTCTTTTTTTTGCCAACAAAACAATCGGGCTTTGCGGACTCTTTAAGAGCTGCCCTGCTGGTTCGCTCACAAGTGCATATTTTTTTATCTTTTCAACCGAATCAGCCATCATAGCAAAGGGCTTATGGTCTCGCTTCTTGCGTTCCCGCAATCGTTCCACTGCCTTGTTGTTAAGCGCATCGACCGCTAAGTGAAATCCCCCGATACCCTTTATTGCTACAATTTTTCCAGCCGAGAGTAAGTGCGCGGTTTCAGCGATTACCTTTTCGGTTTGCGTTTCTATTATTTTTCCTTTGTTGTCTGTCAGCCGGATTTTCGGCCCGCATTCACCGCAGGCAACAGGCTGAGCGTGAAAACGACGGTCGGTTACCTCCGTGTATTGAGCAGCGCATTTATCGCACATCTCGAAGACTGACATCGTGGTATTAGGCCTGTCGTAGGGAATGTTTTTGACTATTGAATATCTCGGCCCGCAATTCGTGCAGTTTATAAATGGATAGCCGTACCTAAAATCCTCTTTATCAGCCATCTCCGTAAGGCAATCCCGACAGGTGGCAATATCAGCGGTTACCTGTGACAGCGGTGAACCTTGCGAATCGCTGGTTTGGATGGTGAATTTACTTTCATCTTCGACTGTCCGTATATCGACTGTGTTACAGGATTTTATTTCTGCCAATGGCGGCTTGTCAGCACCGGATTGCAATCGAACTAAGAACTCGGCTATCTTTTCTGCTCGTCCCTGCAATTCGATAGTAACGCCTTTTGTGTCGTTATAGACGACACCGGACAGCCCCAGCCCCCGTGCTATTCTATACACAGCCGGTCGAAAGCCAACTCCCTGCACCCGCCCTGTTACGAATATTCTTTGTCTTTTAACCACAAACTTTTTTCTTAATATTCTTTATTGATGACTATTGATTACTAATCGATAATTATTTAGAATGTAAACAATAGATAGAAATAGTAAATAGAAAATAATAAATAATAAATAGCAAATCGTCTGGGGCCATAGCTCAGCTGGGAGAGCGCTTGCATGGCATGCAAGAGGTCGTGGGTTCGAATCCCATTGGCTCCATTAACCTATCTTTTTGCCGTCAAAGGATTTGCGAGGAATCATTCCTGTGTCATCTATCTCGGCATTAGTGCTGCGTATCGCGGTGGCCCAAGCACAGGGAGCACAAAATGGAACGGTCTATTGCATGGTGTAACAATCAGAGGTAATATACGGTGTGAACCGAAGGGACGTCCGTTGTGCAGATGAAAGGAATGGCGATGAATCCAAACAAACTCATGTCCAGGACCATCGGAGCTTGGCTGCTTGCAGTCTGTTGTTGCGTGCCGGTTGCAGTCTGTTTAGCGGGCGCCGCGGCGGAACAGGACAAGAAGATGCGTGGCGAGACGCTGGAGAAAGCGGTCGCCGGCACGGGCTTCCATGGGGGCTTCCAGTACCTGCCGGGGCCGATTGGCAATCCTTCTACCCAACACTATGAAGTGTCTCCGGGGCATCCTCCCTACGAACAGAGAGCCCGCTTTCTGGGCGTGCTTCGCGGGTCCTGGTACGAGATCGGCCATCAGGTAGGGACAAAAGCCGGTGACCTGGTGCGGTGGGTATCCGACGTTTGGTGGAAGCAACACACCCAGAAGTACGGACTGGACAACACAATGAAGGCACTTCCACTGTACGAAGCCCAGATTGCTGCCCTGGACCCCGAGCTCATCCAGTTCATGAAGGGCATTGCGAAAGGCGCCGAGGCGGAGTTAGACAAGTCTCCATATGCTCGGTCGAGCAGCCATTATGAGAAGGTATTGAATACGAACATCTTCGATGCCTGGTCGTATCGACACCCGACCAAATATCCCTGGACGCCCGGTCGGGGCGCCGAAGAGAATGGCTGTAGCGCCTTTGTGACCATAGGGACCGGCCCGAACAAACGCAATGAGATGATCGCGGCTCACAACCGCCATACTTCCTTCAATCCGAAATGCTACCAGCTTGTGTATATTGGACAGCCCGATGACGGTAATGCGTTCTGGGTCCTTACCGCGGGGGCAGCAGGTGCTGCTTGCCAGGTAGTCAACGAAAAGGGAGTCTCGCTGATTCTAAATGCGGGCGGCGACCAACACGCCGAGCAGCATGCAAACGCCTTTGGCGTGTCGTGGTTTCTTCTGTTTCTGCATGTGGCCGCCTACGCTGACACAGCCGACCAGGCCATCGAGATGCTCACCCGAGGGACGCCGGACTATCGCGCTCGTACCGGGCGCCAGAGCCTGCTGCGCACCGGGACTTGGAACTTCCTAATCTCGGATCGAACCGGCTGCACCATAGTGGAAACTACTGCTGACCGATATGCTATGCGGCGTCCCGGCGATCTGGGCGAGATTGGCAACTACTTAGTGATGACCAACCACAATTACTGCAATTACAGCTTCGACGAGAACAACCGGCGAACGGACGTGCCCATGACGCGGTTTGGCAATGAGAAAACGTATCCCGGCAGTGCCAAGCGGTTTTGGACGCTTATGGGTGATATTCGTCACCACTACGGCCGGATTGATAGCGTTCTTGCAATGCAGCTTCTAAGCGGGCATCATCAACGTGACCGGGACGGACGATTAATCGAGTCCAGAAAAGGCGAGATTCCACTCCAGTATCAGGGTAACGTAAGCTGCCCCCACCTCGGAGGCTATCCCGGCGGTTGGAAAGGTGGTGCCGCGGATGCCAAGGTCGCGGTCCACGGTGAAGATTTACGGATTTACTGGACGTTAGGTCGCCCCTGCGAGTGGCAAGGCCCCTGGGATGAGGTCAGACTGAAAAAGAAGACGGCTGACGTTCTGATTGCCTACGACTCCCTGACCGGGAACACCGAACGAATGGCACAAGCAGTGGCCGAAGGAGTCAAGCGAGTGCCCGGTGCGGTCGCGGTGGTCAAGAGGGTCAGTGAAGTGACCAAAGAGGACCTGGAAGCCGCAGAGGCCATTGTTCTGGGATGCCCCACCTATTACGCCAATATACCCGGCAGAATGAAAACCGTGATGGATGATTGGTCCTGGAAGATGAAAGTGGATTTTACGGACAAGGTGGGAGGGGCGTTCGCCACAGGTGGTGGTCAAATGGGAGGCAAGGAACATGTAGTCGTCTCGCTTCTGCTGTTTATGATCAACAATCGGATGGTTGTGGCGGGCCCTCTATATCAGGACGAAGAGGGGCAAGACATTTGGGCCGAAACGGGCGCCGGGGCAATGACCGGACCAATCGATCCCGGGATCAGCCCCAAGGAGCTCGACAGCGCCAGCCGCCTCGGAGAGCGGGTGGCGCGCCTGGCCTTGAAGCTCTCACGGATTAGCCTATAGGGAGTATAACATGATGAACCGCCGAAAATTTCTGAGATACACTGCTATGGGCATCGCCGGCACTATGCCGCCAGGTTGTCAAATATACAGAATTTGAGTGTGCCTTCTTGCTCAGCCAGAAATACAGGGCCGAATTTCATCATGGCCACAATCAAAGGAGATGAAATATGCAGCAGATATTAGGTCGACGCAGTTTCCTAAAAATGGTCGGAGCAGGACTTGCCTCCACTGGATTACAAAAGCTTAATGGTCAATCGAAACCTGGAACACCAACGTCGGAAAAGGAAATCCCTTCAAAGTCATTTGTGGATTTCCTGAAGAAATATGGAGGATTTCAATGCCACATACTATTTCATGTGGGACGATACATACTTCTATGCGGCTGTGTCAGTCCAGGATGATAACTACAGTTTCGTGGGACCGAATCCCAATGGTTCAGACGCACTCCAGTTCGTTTTTGGTCAAACGGCTCAGGAAGAGGTTACGGCAAACATGTACATTCCCACCAAGTGTGGGTGACAGCGTTGGGTTCTCACTGCTGGGCATCGATTATGACGACGGAGCATTGAGTTGGTTTGCTGGTATTACCACCTTCCCATGGACTGGCGGTGGCCTGCAACCGATGTTCTTTGTAGATACATCCGCTCAATAGTAATAGTAGGACCTTGTTAAAATACCTCAGGGTTCAGAAATAACGATGATTACAAAGGCAAAGCTCCGGACATGGGCGCATTTGAAAGAGGAAACTCACCCGCGACCACTGGGCCTAAAGTTTTGCTCGAATTGTACCTTGAGTGCACTCGGCCTTCGTGGCAATCTCTCAACTTATTTTTTTCCAATATGGAAAACATCTAATACCAATTGTATTAAATTACTGCGCCTCACGTATTTGGCACAAACGGGCGGCAGCCTCAAGCGCAGCGCCCCGCCTGAGCATGTCGAAGGCTTGGGGATGGCTCGATGCAACTACCAGTAACCACCACACATTTATCGTGTTACAGACTACTACATTAACCACGCAATTTTAATTACCAGCTAAATCTCGGCTTAAGGCGCCGGCTCTGGTGCCGGAGGATACAGACGAATATCGTCAAAGTACATCGTACCTGAACCACCAGCCTGCGGATTTGTCTTATTGCCTAATCCAAGGGCAATAGTATTAACATTAGTAAGGTTCACACCGAACGCCTGCAGGTCGATTTCCCATTGGGTCCACTCATCTACCTGTGCGGCATTAGGATTATCATGAGAGACCACCGCGCTGCCGTTGAGGGCAACATACATCGGCTCAGCATCGTTACTGAGCATAGTTGCGCCGATGGCTTCGTGTGTCCACATCATCGGAGTAACAGTGCCGGTGGTCTGGACATTGGAGAACTCGGCTATGCCTGTCACACCAGAGTTATGGCTGGTCAGTGCTATACCTATATAGACATTCGGAGACATTAATACCCTCCGCGGATTCCATGCGAGGGGAGACCAGGTAACACCGTCGTCGGAGTTATAGGCATTAAAGTCACCGGAGGCGTTACGCTCAAGTTTTATCCAGTGCGGTGCCTCGATGGCCTGAAGCGTCGTAACGCTGTCATCGGCGATGGCGTCAGCGTCTGTTGTCAGCCTGGCCTGGAATCTGCATCCGTTAGCGGGTGAAACAAAGACAAAGGCGAACTTTGAGCCAGGGGCCAGCGATTCACGAATCATCAAGCCGGCCTTGGCCCAGCCGTCTGTGTTCTCTACGCTTAGCACCTGCGCCGAAATCGAACCAACGCCGGATAATTGCTTCCAGGCATAGCGGAACTCGTCGGCCTGACCCCAAATATCCGCACCGGAGGCGCTCATCGTGTAGGTGCCGGCCGGGGCCTCTACCCAACCTGCTGGATTGCCTCTGAACCAAAGCGATAATGTGTTGACACCATTCTCGGTCCAGTCACGCGGATAAGTCAATGTCAGAGTCGCCTCAGAGTACCCAACACTATTGTCGTAGGAGAGCGGCATCGACTGGTTCCCGCTGTGAACGATAGTTTGCTCGGCATAAGGAGGAAGATCATTACCAACGAGAGCTCCGTTTGTCGGGTCGTCATATCCGTCTATCCACGCTTCAAATATCCTGTTGCTCCCCGGATCAGGGGGGTCAAGGTCATTGTAGGACTCAAAATCTTCCACGAAAAGGAAGTTAGCGGTCGTGAAACTCCAGAGGGCACCTATCCACGGACTGTCGGGATTGGCATTATTGACCTCGTCAATACGCCAATAGTAAGTGGTATCCCATTCAAGTTTTTCGGGTTCAAAGCTCTCAACACCAAAGTCCCTGGTGCCTTTGTACTCTGGCGAACCTGTATCGGCATTTTTCACGGCATCTTCATCAGTGCCGAAGTATATCTGGTGTGAAGCAGCATAGACTCCCGGCGACCAGGTAAGGACCGGTATTTGCTTTACATCCACAGCGCCATTAGACGGGTCCGGGTCCCCAACGGCACCCTGAGTAGTAAAGCTCCAGACCTCGCCTTTATATGTGGCGATGGCATCAAACTCATCGACCCGCCAGTAGTAAGTTTTAGCCATTTTAAGTGGGCCGGGGGTATAAGATGTACTTCCAAGGGGCATACCCACAGTAGCATTGTTCACATCGTCAAAATTATCCCCGAAGTACATATAGTGCAATTTCGCACCGAAACCTCCCGTCCAGCTAAGGTCTGCATCCGGTTCTACCTGCTCGGCAGCATCAGCCGGGTCGGGATTGTATGCGGTCTTGGGTGGAATTGAAAAGCTCCAGACATCGCCTTGCCACGGACTGTTCGGCTCGGTGTCATTGACCTCATCAATCCGCCAGTAATATGTCGTGCCTGGGACAAGGCCATCCGGATAAGGAAATCCGGGAAAGCCAACCACAAAAAACGTTGCTGCCTGGTTACCCCGCAATGTCTCGGCGGCACCATCGTTCACATCGTCAAAATTGTCGCCGAAATATACATCGTGCGAGACTGCGAAATCTCCCGCCCCCCAGCCAAGGTTAACCCACGTATCCAAAAGTATGGTATCATCAGCCGGAGTGGGATTCGATGCAGTTGGATATGCGCCGATGCCTGCCATTAAAGCCAGAATTTCGTCCGCCGTCAGTGCTCGGCTGAAAAACGAAACATCATCCAGGGCGCCATTCATCTGGCGTCCCGGAAAACCTCCAGAACCATCACCACCCAGGTAGATGTTGCCATCCCACGTGGCAGGGGTATGACTAATCGTATTGACGGATCCTGCCACACCATTGACATAGAACGTTGCCTTATCGGGCTCGACCGTCACGGCGGCAAAGGTCCACTCATCGTCCGCGATCACGTCGCCTCCCCGGTAGCTCCACGACGCTGAATCATCATTCCAGTGATAGGCCAACTGAAAACCGAGTATGTTGAAGCCGTGTGCAGGACCGGGATTGCGGTGCATAATGAACGAGGACCAGTCAGGCTGTGAACCGTTCGTCTTGATCCATCCCGCCATCGTAGCTTCCGTAAGCACAACATCCAGAGGGGGGATTTCAATCAAAGTGGGCCCGACCAGTTGCACGGCGCTGCCGCGGTTACCCGCAACCCAGGCCGGATCGCCATTTACGAAGGTCCCGTCGTGGCCGTTGCCGGAAGCATCACCCACAACGCTACCTGCCCCTTCATCAAACGTCCACCAAGCTAAAAGGTCCGGATCATAACCATAGACCAGATTCATTGGGGCTAAACCCAACAACATTACTACAACCAAATACATCAATTTCTTACACATAATAATCCTCCTTTAAAAAAATAAATATAGGTTGTTAATTGAAATGCAAGAATTCTCACTTGCGAAGCACAAAATTTCTGCTACAGCTCTGTGCCTCGCGTGATACATAATGACTCCTCCTCTATTCGGAAAATCACAAGAATTTTCCCAGCAGAAGAACAAAATCCACACTGTTAACCAATCTTATTTATACCAGATTAGCCACCTTTTCGTCAAGTAGAATCTTTAGACAAAATTCCACAATTCCACATATTTTTTAAATTAGTTACTGTTGCAGAAACAGTATTTGTCATTCCCGTGGAAGCGGGAATCCAGCTTTTTCGCTCTGGACCCCTGCTTTCGCAGGGGTGACATCGTAGGTTTTTGCTTTCCGCAACAGATACTAAATAACCACTCAAGTTGAGTGTAAACGATGATAAATATTAGCAAATTATATTGCGACCAGGTTACGCCAGGCGATTGGCTTCGCTACGGCAAAAAAGGCTCCGGTGAGCGCGAAGGTGAAATTGTTCCAAAACAAGCATCTGAAAGACGCCCTATTGTCGTCTGGAACATCACCAGGACCTGTAATCTCAAATGTGTTCATTGCTATAACGACAGTGGCGCCGGTAAAACTTGTAATGAATTATCAACAAGCCAGGCAAAAGCCGTCCTGGATGACTTTGCGCAGTTCAAAGTGCCGTCGGTGCTGTTCTCCGGGGGTGAACCATTGATGCGGCCCGACCTGTTTGAATTGATAGAATATACAGGCCGGAAAGGCTTACGTGCAGTTATTTCAACTAACGGTACACTTATCACTGCCGATGTAGCTAAGAAAATAAAACAAAGGGGAGTTTCGTATGTAGGTATCAGTCTTGACGGAATAGGGCAAGTCAATGATAAATTCAGGGGAGTACCCGGTGCGTTTGACATGGCCGTGCAGGGCATAAGAAACTGCCAGGATGCTGATGTGCGAACAGGTCTCAGATTGACTCTAACCAAAAGGAATGTACAGGATTTAGAGGCCTTGTTTGACTTTTTCGAAGCTGAGAATATCGAGAGGGCTTGTTTTTACCACTTCGTGCCAAGCGGCAGAGGAAAGGCTATCGGAGATGATGACCTCAGCCATGCTCAAAGCAGGGATGCAATTGAGATAATATTAGCCAAAACAAAACTGTACAAACAAGCCGGCAGGAAAACAGATATATTGACAGTTGACAACCATGTTGACGGTGTTTACCTGTACCTGAAATTGCTTAAGGAAGAGCCTTCTCGTGCAGCCAATGTCTGGAAGCTGCTTCTCTGGAACGGAGGGGGAATGTACAGCAGCGGTGTTGGAATCGGGTGTCTTGATTTCAATGGCAAGGTGCATCCGAATCAGTTTTGGGGACACTACGACTTAGGAGATGTGCACGAAAGGCCTTTTAGTAAGATTTGGCTCGACACCAATGAACCTTTGCTCAATGGTTTGAGGAACCGTAGGGAACATATCAAGGGCCGCTGTAAGCTGTGCCGATTCTTCGAGGCCTGTGGCGGTAGTCTTCGCGTCCGGGCAGACTTGTATTTTGACGATCCCTGGGCCCCGGATCCGGGATGTTATTTAACAGATGACCAAATCGGTCTGGATACAGAGAAACAGGAGGAATTAGTACGCAGCGGAGAGGTCTTCCAGATGCCTGATTAGCTCTCAAACGTGCCCTTCGTAACGGGTTTGCCCGGCTGACTGCGGAAGAAAACACCGTTCAATTCTCTTTTTCGGGATTTTTTTCTCTTGAGCGTTACTCCTTGTTTTATAGAGGGATACAGAGTCCAGCAGGCTGTGTATGTCTTGGTATTTCTCGAAAATAAGAATTTTTTGCTTGCATTTTCGTGCAAATAGAATTAAAATACTGTTCTACCTCAATTCTGGAGCTCGAATTGGGGGGTAGATGTAGGACTGTGAAGGTCAGAGCTTGTTATAGAGGTCCCAGAATGAGTGCCGGTATGAGCAATAAGATGTTCACCACAGCAGATATGGAATAGAGTATGCCGACAAAACACAAAGTCATGTTTAATGAATTCGACAGACCGAGCCGGTGTACGCGAGAAGTTCTTGTCGAGCAGATTCTTTGGCTAATTCGGCTTAGGTGGATTGCTGTGGGGGGTATAGTGGCTGCTGTTCTGGTGGGCAGTTATGTCTTTCCTTATCCTTTGTTGCCAACCGCTACCCCAATCTATGTCTGTGCGGGGATACTTTTACTGTGTAATATTTTCTATTACTCTGTGGCAACCAAGAAAACCGCCGATGCCGGGCCGAAAGATGTCGTGCTGGCGATGGTCCAGGCGGAGGTGGATTTGGTCATTCTCACGGTAGTGCTTCATTTTTCAGGGGGAGTAGTTAACCCGTTTTTGCTGTTTTTTATATTTCATATCATCACAGCAACGATACTACTACCCAGAAATCTGTCATTCTATGTCGGATTGACAGCTATATTGTTGTTTCTTCTGCTGGCTGTCAACGAACTCATGGGGTATTATCCACTGCAGCTCAAAAACGTTGAAGGGCTGTGGGCAAATCCGGTATACGTCTTAGCTGCCGTCGTGGCATTCGTCTGCACTGTGGTGCTGACACAATATTTGACAAGAATGATCATCGGCCGAATGTCTGCAAAGGAAAAGGAGGCGGCGCGAAATAATGATCTGCTCCAGGCGATCATCGGCGCAATGATTGAGGGACTGATATTTGTTACCCATGACGGCAACGTGGCGATTTGCAATCCTGCTGCGAAGCGGTGGAAGAGCGGCCCTATTTTGCAAAACGGTCATACCGATAAGAGCAGCGATACTCTGGAGGATTTTCCGCCGATTCTGACGGAGCACATAAGAGGTTTTTCAGCCGGCGGCAACAAAGCGTCAGACGCAAGTCGAGGGCAGGCAATTGAGTTCAAAACGGCCGGCCCAGAACAGCGACATATCGAGGCAAAGAGTTCTCCCGTTGTCGGCACTGACGGACAAAGGCTGGGGTACGTTATCGTGGGCCAGGACTTAACTGAGCATAAGAAGTTGGAAAAAGATTTGTTAGAGCGCACTGAGGAGGTAACTGCAATTAACGAGATGTTGAAGATGTCACGAGTAGAAATGGCCCAGCGTGAGAAAATGGTCGCGATAGGTCAAATGGCCAGTGGTATTGCTCATGAGATAGGTAATCCTCTTGCAAGTCTCTCTTCGGTGGCACAGTATTTGGGCAGAAAACTGAAAACGCACGAAGAAAAGGAGTATCTTCTGGTCATAAGGCATCAAGTGAACCGTATTTCCAACATCTTGAGACGTATGCTGAGCTTGTCCCGTCCGGCGACAGCCGAGTATAAATGGGTCGACGTAAACGAGTTGATAGACAACACGTTGTCA
>JBDRTM010000613.1:0-4227 GCA_043824065.1 Planctomycetota bacterium
GATTCTTCACCCTTCGGCTACGCTCAGGGCAAGCTTCTTTCGTTCAGAATGACAAGCTGCCTTATATTATTGTTAATACGGTACTTATGGTTATTTTTGCAATCAAAACGGTCAGTTTGAGATTAGTAAATAGAGGGTAAGACAGTAGTGAGCAGCCGTATTCGGGAAATTGCAGCCAAGGACAAAATGCGGATTGCAGGTCTGATGTCAGGTACATCAGTCGATGGAGTTGACGTTGCCGTAGTCGATATCACAAAGCAAAAGGTTCACTTGCTGGCTTTTGACGTATTTCCATACCCCCCTGCTTTGCGCAGGGAAATCCTTCGTCTGTGCCGCCCGGAATCAGCCCGGTTGGACAATATATGCCACTACAATTTCGTCTTAGGCGAAGTTTTTGCCGATGCAATCATCAAGCTTTGCCGTAAAAGTGGCATTCCTCTTAGCTCGATTGATCTGGTAGGCTCCCATGGCCAGACAATATATCATAATCCGCGAGGTAAGCGCTACAGCCGAACGACAGTACGTTCAACTCTGCAAATAGGAGAACCCTCTGTAGTAGCTCACCGTACCGGTATTACTACGGTAGCGGATTTTAGGCCTCGCGACATAGCGGCTGGAGGCGAAGGTGCACCTTTGGTTCCCTATGCTGATTATTTTTTATTTGGCCACAATCGGTTGTCTCGCGCCGTCCAGAATATTGGTGGCATTGCCAATGTAACTTTCCTGCCGCGCGGCTGTAAGCAGGATGATATTATTGCCTTTGATACTGGCCCAGGCAACGTGGTAATTGATAGCATCATTCGGCTCATCAGTGGCGGTAAGAAACGCTTCGACCCGGCTGGAAAAATGGCAGAACAGGGCACGGTCAACAAAAGGCTGCTGAATGAAATGCTCCGGCACCCTTTTTTACGAAGGCGCCCCCCAAAATCCACCGGCCGAGAAGAGTTTGGGAGTGCTTTTGCCAATAGGATATATCAACAGGCCGCCCAAAAAGGCTTAGCTGACTTTTGTTTAGTAGCGACGGTAACCGCCTTTACCGCCAACAGTATCGCTCGGGCATACCATCAGTTCCTGCCGACGATGCCGGATGAGGTAATATTATGCGGGGGCGGGTCTCATAATGACACGCTGGTGGAGATGTTGCGGAGTGATCTGCCGAATGTTAAGGTGCTCTCTACCGAGGATTTTGGCATTAGTGTCGATGCCAAAGAGGCTGTTTCGTTCGCTATCTTAGCCTGGGCAACTATAAACGGGCTTACGAATAACGTGCCCGGAGCCACAGGTGCTGACCGGCCGGTCGTTCTTGGAAAGATAATACCGGTATGACAAGAAAACGCAGACTTTTGCCGACTACCGAGAAACGCAACCGCGCCAGCGAAAATATCGATAAGCTATCGACAAAGCAGATCGTCAATCTTATCAACGCCGAAGATGCGCTTGTGCCCGCTGCCGTGGCGCGGCAGTGTAAACAAATTGCTGCAGCGATTGATCTGATTGTAGCACGGTTTAGAAAGGGCGGACGGCTATTTTACGTAGGTGCCGGCACAAGCGGCCGGCTGGGTGTGTTAGATGCCGCGGAGTGCCCACCCACTTTTGGTGTGTCGCCTTCACTTGTACAGGGTATCATTGCCGGTGGCCGACGTGCGCTGGTCCGGGCAGTTGAAGGCGCTGAAGATTGCGCCCGGGATGGTGCTATATCAATAAGAAACAAGCGGGTACAAGCAAGTGACGTAGTGGTCGGCTTGGCCGCGTGCGGTATGACCCCTTTCGTGCATGGCGCTCTCAAACAGGCACGGAAAATAGGGGCAGCGACCATTTTTGTTACCTGTGCGCCGGAGGCTGTCGGGCAAATCCCCGCAGAAATCATTATTAATCCGGTTGTCGGCCCGGAAGTAATCACCGGTTCAACCCGGATGAAAGCCGGTACCGCAACGAAACTCGTGCTCAACACTCTCACCACGGGAGCAATGGTCAAATTAGGCAAGGTCTATGGCAATCTCATGGTTGACCTGCAGGCAACAAATGAGAAATTGCGCGACCGGTCGCTGCGAATTGTGATGGAAATGACCAATCTCAGCCAATCCGGCGCGAGGAGACTTCTCGGCCGCGCACAGGGAAAGGTTAAAGCCGCTATTGTAATGCACTTTCGTCAGACGAATTTGGCGGGCGCTCTGAAAATACTTGACGAATGCGACCAGTTTCTGCGAAAAGCCATAGAGGAGGCATCGTGAATCCCATCGTAGCTCAGACAGGCACACTAAGCGGGCTGGACTGGGGTATTGTAGGCGTCGGTTGCGTGCTGCTGTTCGTCATCTCATACGTTTTCGGACGCGAGGAAAAAGACACGGACGATTTCTTCCTCGGAGGCCGACGTGTTCCACCCATCGTAGCGTGTCTGTCTTTTGTGGCCACCGAGATCAGTGCCCTGACAATTGTCGGCATTCCGCATACGGCCTTCACCGAAAACTGGCGATGGCTCCAGTTCCTGGTCGGTTTGGCCCTGGCCCGGCTCGTCGTTGCGTTTCTATTCATTCCTGCCTTCTACAAACACAACTGCACCAGCATCTACGAGTTCCTGGGGCACCGATTCGGACCGGCGACCCAGTACACCGGCTCAATCTATTTCTTCATCACACGTCTTCTGGCCTCGGGGGTACGCCTTTATGCAACCTGTATGGCTGTAGGTGTCATCATGGGCTGGCCCCTGGCCGCTACGATAACTTTATTCACCATCGTTAGCATTGTCTTTATTGCCTTTGGCGGCATAAAAGCGGTCGTCTGGGCCGGCGCTTACCAGACCATTTTCTTCGTTATCGCTGGTGTCTTGGTCGTCGCCTATCTAATTCAGCACATCGACGGCGGCCTGGCCACAGCCTTACAGACTGCGCATGAGGCCGGGCGTTTAAGCACACTCAATTTCAAATTAGCTCTCAACGAGCCCACCACGTTCTGGGCTTTTTCGGCCAGCGGGTTCTTTATTGGCCTTGTCTCCTTCGGAACCGATCAGGAGATGGTCCAGAGACTGCTGACCGTCGAAACGCGAAAGGGCAGTCAGAAAACAATTATCTCCACTATTTTCAGCGTTCTGCCCGTTTACTGGCTATATCTGCTTGTCGGCACGCTGCTCTATGTGTTCTACCAGCAGAATTCCTCCCTGGTCTTGCCCCGGGAGCTCAAGGAAATCCTTCCGCATTTTACGCGAAACGTTTTGCCCACCGGCCTCAAAGGTCTGGTCCTGGGCGCAATATTCATGGCCAGCGTTGATTCGCCGCTCAGCTCCCTCACTTCTTCTTTCGTTACTGATATATATCGTCCCCTGATTCACAGGCACGCCTCGGAAAAGCACTATCTGCTCGTGTCAAGAATCAGCGTGGTTGGTTTTGGCCTGGTCCTGGCGGGGATCGCGGCGGCCTTCGCTCCGGTGAAGAACATTCTCTGGTTTGCCTTCCAGATCCTTTCGCTCACCGGAGGCCCCATGCTCGGAGTCTTCCTGCTTGGCCTGCTCACTCGGCGCAAGGCCAACCGAACCAATATCCCCGCTATGCTTTTCAGTACGGGTGTTTGCGTGATTCTCCTGTTGCTGATACAAAAGGGGACCCTTAAGCTCGGCTGGAGCTGGTTGATAGTCATTGGAACAGGAATAACATTCATTCTGGGCTATCTGTTGGGCCTCCGTCATGATAAGATGTAGAATCGCACAGTGGCCGGATTTTTTGGCAAGCGATTTTAAGTTCATTTTGGCCTTTGAAGAAATTGGCTTTGTTTTGGGTTTGTTTTTTTGGGGCCGGAAGGCGGTTTCATTTTCATAATCCTCTATAACATATAAGTTTACGTTCATTTTGGGCTTTACGGAAATTGGGTTTGAATTGGGTTTGTTTTTTCGGACTGTGAAATCATCGTTTTTTCTGTAATCCTCTATAACATATAAGCTTACGTCCATTTTGGCTTTTTGCAAATTGGGTTTGATTGGGTTTGAATTGGGTTTGTTTTGACCAAGTGTCCAATTGTGTTTATTTTCATAAGCCTTTGTATTATATGATTTTACGTTCATTTGACTTCTAAGAAAATTGGGTTTGTTTTGCATAAAAAGTAGCTGATTTGTAGAGGGTCCTCGACAGATGTAGAGGTGCGAGTTAGTGAAAAGTGAACTAAAGTGCCTAATGTGCCTAAAGTGAGCTAAAGTTGGATTCTCGATGCTTGTAAATGGTTCATAGTTCATAGTTCATG
>JBDRTM010000614.1:0-6626 GCA_043824065.1 Planctomycetota bacterium
AGCTTTGACAAGAGCATATGCAACTTGTCATTCTGAGCGCAGCGAAGAATCTCACACTCGGAACGGGACAAAATCCTGTTCTAAGGCCAGATGCTTCGCTTCGCTCAGCATGACAGTTTAAAAGTCAGTCAAGTTGAGTAAAGAGATATAAAAAATCTTAGAACGCTTCCTTGATTTTTGGTGTTAGAAGGGATATACTTATTTTTAGACTTTCAAATTTGTCTTACACTAAATTGGAGTATCGTTATGAACAAGCAAAGAGGTTTCACTCTGATAGAGCTCCTGGTAGTAATCGCTATTATTGCATTGTTAATGGCGATATTAATGCCCGCACTACAGCGGGTGCGGAAACAGGCCAGGGGTGTTGCGTGCCAGGCGAATCTCCACCAATGGAGTCTCATCTGGAAGATGTACTGCGATGACAACAATGGCTACTGGCTGAGCGGCGAGGTGAATGGCACAACGTCAGGATATGGCAGCGGCAGATGGTGGTTCCTACCCATCATGGAACTCTATGAAGCCGAGCCCGATATCCGCTGCTGCCCGGAAGCCACCAAGCCGTCCGGACAAGGGAATATTGGCACCTGGGCCCAGCACGCCTGGCAAACCGAAGAATATATTGGCAGCTACGGCCCCAATGGCTGGATGTGCAATCTGTCGGCTAACAGGGACGGGATTTGGGGCCGCAACGGGCGCTCGGACTACTGGCGGACTCCCAATGTTCAGGGCGCATATAATATACCGATGTTCACCGGCATGTGGTGGGTAGATTCTTGGCCCCGGCATACGGACCCACCGGCGGATTACACCGGTGGCTCGCTGGGGATCCACGGTACGCCCAACGTCGATGAGATGCAGCGTGTGTGCGTCGATCGGCATGACGGATTCCAAAGCAGTCTTTTCTGCGACTGGTCGGTGCGCAAGGTCGGCCTAAAAGAGCTGTGGACAATGAAGTGGAATCGCAGTTTCAACATAAATGGACCCTGGACCAAGGCCGGGGGTGTCGCACCAGAAGACTGGCCACGATGGATTAGTAGATTTAAAGATTACTGAAAGAAGCTCTTTCCGCTCGTTTTACCCGGAAAACGTAAAACAACCGCCCACCCCATGCTCCTCATTTGCAAAGCAAAACGACGGGTGTTATTTCATATCAGGGTGTTGTAAAGTCACATACCTTCACTTGGAAGGCTTAATTGCGTTGGACAGGGAATACCAACTTGATCCGGCAAATATATATAAACAAAGATAGAAATCGATGGCCGGTTCGGATATGATAAATATCTGAAAGCCTAATAAAGTATTTTGGGCAAAGATTAATGTGAAAATATCGGTAAGTTGATGGATAATGCACAGCTCTTATATGATATAAATCAGCTAAATGACCTTTTCAGAGACAGCGCCAATATTCAGAGCCTATTAGACAAGACCGTTGAAATGGTAGCATCTCATACGCAGTCGGATGTTTGTTCGATTTATCTCTACAATAACGAAAATCACGAACTTGTCCTGAGTGCGACAAGAGGTTTGAATCCGGACTCTGTTGGGAAGGTAAGGCTCAAGTTAGGTCAGGGTCTCACAGGCCTTGCGTTGCAAGAGCTGCGAGCAGTATGTGAGAAGGATGCTATCCATAACCCGAACTTCAAATTTTTCCCCGGCATATTTGAGGAACGGTATGAATGTTTTCTCGCTGTGCCGATAGTACGAGGAATTTGGAAGATCGGCGTATTAGTGCTTCAGCGTAAAAAGGGCAAATACTTTAATGACTCCGATATTACTGCTCTGGAGGCTGCAGCATCTCAGCTTGGCAATATCATTGAAAATGCCCGTTTCCTCCTGGCGATGCATGAGCCGCACGGGGAAGAGGAAAAGGTCAAGACTGCATTGCCGGAGAAACTAAAATTTATAAGGGCTACAGTTGCATCGGAAGGTTTTGCGTATGGACCTGCCAAAGTTACCGACAAGAAGAAGAGCCTTGCCATGCTTTTGCATAGAGATTTTGATCACAAATATACAATTGATGATTTCCATGAGGCAATTACCAAAACAGCAGCTCAGCTTGAAGAGCTGCAAGAGCAGGTAGGTCAGAAGCTCTCAGATGCCGCTTCACTAATTTTTGCGGCGCATTTAGTGATACTTAAGGACAAGCACTTTGTGGGAGGTATCGTCAAGCTGATAGAAAGTGGGGTCAATCCACCACTGGCAATCTTGCAGGTTGCCACGCAGTATATGGAGAGCTTTGCAACCAGCGGCAATTCATATATGCGGGAAAAAACCCAGGATATTGAAGATCTGGTTATAAGACTGATTAATAACCTGCTCAGTGAGGCGGAAGAATTCGTCAAATTCAGAGGCCAGGTTATAATAGCCAGAGAGCTTTATCCATCCGACCTGCTCATATTTTCTTCGGAGGAGGCGAGCGGAATTGTTCTGATAGGGGGTACTGTTACGTCGCATCTGTCTATACTTGCCAGATCACTGCGTATCCCTATGGTTGTCAGCGATACTTATGAGCTTCTTAGTGTTCCAGACAATACTCCCATTTTAGTCGATGCTGAAACAGGTAATGCGTATGTGGAACCCTCCGATGAGGTGTTAGAGCGATTTGAATCGCAGCAAAAAGCCAGGCTCACATTAGCAGAGCAGAGGCATTCGATAAAACCGGTAACGACCACGCGCGACGGCACAAGAGTGCATCTTTTTGCTAATATCAACCTGCTGGCCGACCTGAAGGTTGCGTGCGAATTGCACTGCGAGGGTGTGGGGCTGTACCGGACAGAGTTTCCGTTTATGATCAGAGGAAATCTGCCGACCGAGGCAGAACAATTTATGATTTACAGCAAGCTCATTGAGTTAATGAGAGACAAACCGGTTACGTTTCGAACGCTCGATATAGGAGGTGATAAAACCTTATCCTATTACCACGACACCAGGGAACAGAATCCTGCTCTCGGTCTGAGATCGATACGTTTTTCACTTCAGAACAAACCCGTTTTCGCCGAGCAGATTCGGGCTATGCTGCGTGCGGGAGCCGGGGGGGATTTACGGATTATGTTTCCAATGATTTCGTCCATAGATGAATTCTGCCAGGCCCGCGAAGTTGTATTTGAATGTTTGGAGGAACTTGGCAGACAGAACATAGAGCACAATCGGAAACCGAAACTTGGAATTATGGTCGAGCTGCCCTGTGTAGTGGACTTGATAGACGATTTCACGAGGGAGGCTGAGTTTTTTTCGATAGGGACCAATGATTTTATACAGTTTATGCTGGGGGTTGACAGGACTAACGAAAATGTTGCCGGTTCTTATTTGCCCCACCACCCTTCGGTGTTGCGTGCAATGAAGAAGGTGGTGCATTCGGCCAATCAAAGCGGCAGGGAAATCTCGGTTTGCGGAGATATGGCACACCAAGAACAATATCTGCCTTTCCTGCTTGGGATAGGTGTGCGGATTTTGAGTATGGATCCGAGCTATCTGCCACGAGTACAAAAGGCCATTTCAGGTATTGACCTCGATGAGGCTGTAGCAACTGCCGAAAACATGCTTGCCCAAACCAAAATCAGCGACCTGACACAGACTTTGAATCTAAATTGTGCCAATGAGTAACTACCGCTGCTGAGAATTTAGAATTAAGAATGTAGAAACCTTCTCAATTCTGAATTCTACATTCTAAATTCTCAGGGTGATGGTAGTGGTACGATAGTTTGTTATCTTCTTGCTGGTTCTATATAGCAAGAGTGGCAACAGCCACAATTTACTTGATTCGTGCGGCTGTCTCTGCTATAATACGTTTGTTGCGAGTGCAGACAGAGATCAGTTGGTCTCATAGCACTATCCGCGGTAAAGTGCTTGACGGCACATCGCAATAAGGAGACAGGCCTATAATCCGCTCAAGACAAATTGCCTTCGTCTCCTTTTTTTCTGCGCTTTGTTCTCTCAGTTCACGATAAGGACTATGAAAAACCGTGGACATTTCTCTTGATTTTTAGTTTCCAAAAGCGTACGATCATCTTTTAGCTCACAACCCTGTGCATAAAGAACTGTGGTGCTATTATGGATAACCGAAGGGCATTTACCCTAATAGAGCTTCTGGTGGTGATTGCCATCATCGCATTGCTGATGGCGATTTTGATGCCGGCGCTTAGTTATGTACGTAAGCAGGCGCGCTCAAGTGCTTGTCAGAGTAATCTGCGGCAGTTGTGCTTAGCTATGAATCTTTATGCGCTTGACCACGATGATATCACTATGCCCTTCTCTCATCAGCCCGGCGAGTACTGGTTCCATCAAATGGCGCCATATCTGAGCGCTAAGGATTATAAGGACAATCCGGCCGAGCACATAGAGGGGGTGATGAAAGTGACCTTTTGTCCGATGGCAAAACGCCAGGACCGGACGGAGGAATCGTTCTACGGCTCGGCGTATCGCTCGTGGCGCTTCATGGGCGGGGAAGGCAGCTACGGGCTGAATTTATGGCTGCTGCCTGACGACCCAATTTACGCTCCAGCATTCCCGGCGGGAAATTTCTACAAGAAATACTCGGACGCTAAATCGCATGTTCCTCTATTAGGCGATTCGGTGTGGGTCGGCTCGTGGCCTTTCGCTGACGATTTGGTGCCCGATGACCTGTCTGGTGAGATTGGATATCCGGGGTATCCTCATGGCGAAGGGTACTTTATGGGGCGATTCTGTGTTAACCGTCATAAAAAAGCGACCAATATCGGATTTGTGGACAGCAGCGTAGAAAGAGTTTACTTAGAAGAATTGTGGACACTAAAATGGCACCAGAACTTTAAGCCCAACTACGATGTGTCTATGCCTAACCTGTAATTTTGCAGAACTCATTCTCTGCTTGGGTGAGTAGGAAATCTTACTTAAAAGGGACGTACTGATGGCAAAACAATGGACTGCACAAGAAGTTTTAGATGTTGCCCGGTCATTTCAGCCGGCCTGCGTGCTGACCGCGGCGGCGGATTTGGACGTTTTTAGTCCGCTGTACGAAAAACCAATGACAGCCGAGGCCCTGGCCTGCGAACTTGGTACCAATCCGCGGGCGACAACGATTCTATTGGATGCGCTTGTAGCTTTGAAACTCCTGGCCAAGCAGGCCAGTGATTACAGTGTCCCAGAGGACGTGGCCAAACTGCTGACTGAGAAATCAGCTAACAACGTCCTGCCTATGGTTCGCCATATGGGTAATTGCCTTCGTCGCTGGGCCCGGTTGTCTGGGGTGACACAAACCGGGAAATCCGCCGAGTGCGGTCCGAGCATTCGCGGCGAGGCCGACGACCAGGCCGACTTTATAGGCGCTATGCACAATATCTCCGGTCCCATAGCCGATGAGGTTATTGACAAGCTGCAGCCATTGAAATTCGGGCATCTGCTTGATATCGGAGGCGCCTCAGGCACATGGACTATCGCTTTTCTTCGCGCCGTCCCCGAAGCTACGGCAACGCTGTTTGATTTACCACCCGTTATATCGATGGCCGAGCAGCGTTTCGCCGAGGCCGGACTGGGTGACAGAGTAACTCTTGTGCCGGGCGATTTCTATACCGATGACCTGCCTGATGGCGCAGATCTGGCCTGGCTTGGGGCAATTTGCCACCAGAACTCCAGAGAGCAAAACCGTGCGCTCTTTACCAAGATTCACAAGGCCCTGAAGGACGGCGGCGTTGTGGTCATACGCGACGTGGTCATGGACCCATCCCACACCAGCCCCGAAGGTGGGGCGTTGTTCGCTGTCAATATGCTGGTCGCAACCGAAGGGGGCGGGACTTACACTTTCGATGAATACCGCCAGGACCTTTGTGAGGCCGGCTTTGGTGAGGTGATACTGGTACATCGTGACGAGTTTATGAATTCTTTAATCCGAGCCGAGAAGACGCAGAAATGATTTTTCCATCACCTCTGCTCCGGCAGCACTTTCATTGGTATAGAGGCAACTGGTGGATGTACGACAGATGTGAAGCTCAATTTGAAATCAATTGCAGGGATTTCTACGTAGCGTTATAATACAGGGCAGCAGCTTTCATCCAAGTTTCTCACGGCTGCCATATTTCTGTTTAGTGTGAGGGAGTAAGTGATATGGAAACGAAAAAAACATATCAAATTGGCGAAGTCGTTTTGTTGGTCTTAGCGTTGCTATTCACCGCTGTTGGGTGTGAAAGGGAACTAAACAAATCTACTGAGTTAAAAGAATCAACCGAACAAACTCAATCGCTCAATGAAGCTGCTCTTGCCGGAGCTGAAGCTGAAGAATTAGGAGTTATCATTGAATACAATTGGCACAGGAAAGAAGGAACTTTCGCTCGAAATAAAGTAACGATTGTACAACCGCGGTCTATTGTGCAAAAACCATGATTTATGAGCCAGATTGGCCTATTTGTACAACCAGAAAAACCGCAAGATCTCAGCCAAATCTAAATAGTATAAGATAGAAATTTTTGTTGACAAATAGCATTTGGCAAAATTATAATTTTAGGATCAACTGCAAAAAAGTTGGGTCTCGGATACATAAATGAAAAAGCTCTTTTCAGTTCTGCTTGTTCTTTTAATAGTTGCGTTGATCGGCTGGCAAGCATACACACGAATCACCGCCTCTGCCGCTAAGACAAGACCCGGTCGTTCGGCTG
>JBDRTM010000615.1:0-2147 GCA_043824065.1 Planctomycetota bacterium
TTGTTTTTTGAGGTCTTTAGAGGGTATTTTTATTACTGCATTTTAGGGCATAGAATTACAAGTGCATAACCAGTTTACGTGCAAGCACTTACGGAAATCTGGTGCGTGTAAGTAGGAAACTCGGGATAGCGCGTTCCTTGCCATTCTCATCAACGAGAACGAAAGCCTGGGCCTTAATGATGTCCTCGCGCCCGCTCATGCCTGCGGCAATTACTACTACTGCGAGCAGCACAACAGCCAGCAATATTCGATTAAGCCGCTTCGCACGGTCCAGTTCCTGTTCGAGGTTTTCCAGTCGTTGCTCAGTGGTCATTTGAGATATACTTTCCATAAATCACCTTGCCTTTCTTTAGGGGTTATTAGGGCCGATCGCCCTTTTCTTTCCACTGTCCCCAGCAATTAATAGCTGGCTGTCCCGAATGGCGGTTCCTTAAGCAGATTAAGAAAAAAGGTCTCCCGCAGCCGATAAAAAGATTATCAATAACTTTTATCGCAAAGGAGACCACAAAATGTCTAAAAACAGTATCGACAGTTCAACTAAAAATCATGAAAAAATTTCTGACAAACTTGAACAAATAAGTTTCAACTCTGTCAGAAAAGTTCTGCCGGACAGCGCAATTGTACGGGCATGTAAAGCGGTAGATTATAACTACAGAGAACGTAAGATAACGCCAATCGTAACTGTTCTGCACATGATCATGGCGGCAATTTGGCCTGAAGACTCATTAAATTCAAGCTGGCAAGTTTTATGGGCAAATTTAGTAAGCAGGTTTACTGACCTCAATGGTCAATCTCCATCGCGTGGGAAGGTTTCACAGGCAAGGGCAAGATTGCCTCTTGGACTTTGGCGTTTTCTTTTTGAGTGGATTTGCCAAAAAGTCCAGGAATTGTCTCAAGCATTTGACAAGTGGAAAGGACATCGAGTAGTTCTGCTTGATGGAACATGTGTATCTATGAGTGACAATCCGGAGTTGTTCAAAGAATTTGGCAAACCTACAGGATATCACGGCAAATGTAAATATCCGCTGGCCCGTCTGGTTACACTATGCATAGCCAATACGATGACAGTTCTGGATTACGCAATGGGACGTTACAATCAAGACGAGAACACTCTTGCACAGCCATTGCTCAAAAACCTTCAAAAAGGCGATTTATTGCTTGCTGACAGGCATTTTGCAGCGGCTCACTTTTACTGGTATTATAAGTCTATTGGACTTGAGTTTCTTACCAAAGCTCATCAGAGGTTAAAAATATCACGAATCAAGCGTATCAAATCTTACAGCCAAAACGACTTTGTCGGCTGGCTGAAAATCAACAAGAACTATCTGCGAAAAAACCCGAAACTCCCAGCCAAAATTATGGTCAGATTCATCAAAACAACTGTTCGCAGCAGAGGTGAACGTAAAGTTGTTTGGCTGGTTACTTCATTGCTTGATAATAAACTCTATCCAGCCGATGAAATCGCCGCCCTTTATGGCAAAAGATGGAGAATAGAAACACTCTTTAGAGAAGTGAAAATAAATCTGTCTGCCGATGTGCTCAGAAGTCTGAGTCCTGATGGGATTCGCAAAGAAGTTGCCGCCCGGCTGATAGCTGTTAACATTGTAAGAATGATTATGCTTGAAGCAGCGATAGACAACGACGTTGACCCAATTAGGATTAGTTTTGTCTATGCGGTCAGAGCGATTGTCATGTTTGCGCCGTCGTTAGCAACCGAGCCGATCTGGAAATTGTCCCAAATATATAAGGCAATGCTTGCCGAAATTGCCGCGCATCTTGTGCCGGAAAGACCTGGCAGAAATGAACCACGAGCAGTAACGCGAGAGCGTAAACATTACCCAAAATTGAAGACTACCCGAGAAGTGTGGAGGAACAGCTATGCTGCTTAAGGAACCGCCATTCGGGTCAGGAGCATTTTCTTACAAAATCCTAATGTTCTTCCTGGGGGACGCCTTACGGTGAAAACCGGCCGGCCTTCGGCACGTGTTTGCTGTCTTTTGTCATTTGAGGTTTGGATTTGTTGAGAGCTTAGGATTTAGTGCTTATCTTCTATCCGCCCTCCGCACTTCATCATTCAATATTCCTTGTTCGATACCTGTCCTGAGCACGGTCGAAGGATTCGATATTCTCCTTTTCTCGGCCATCCG
>JBDRTM010000616.1:0-13846 GCA_043824065.1 Planctomycetota bacterium
CCGGATTTCCGCTGCTCCAGAATACGCTTGACTGTTACTGGTCCAAGCCCGGGAACTCGCAAGAGTGCAAACCTCGATGCCCGATTTATATTCATAGGAAACATCTCAGGATGTCTCAGCGCCCACGCTTCTTTCGGGTCAATAGTCAAAGACAGATTCTCGTTCTTCTCGAAAACGATGTCTGATTCCTTGAAGCCGTACTTGCGAAGCAGGAAATCCACCTGGTACAGCCGATGTTCCCGCATAAGAATATCCGTCGGTCTTTCCTGGCCGGTCTGTTCACGGGCTATAGACTCGTCACCCAGTCCTTTTTGATAAGCGCTGAAATATACTCTGTGCATTTTCAGCCGCTCATACAGCCCGTACATATACTTCACGATTTCCGCATCCGGTTCCCCGGCGGCACCCACGATAAACTGCGTTGTCTGCTTGACTCTTTCATACCTCGCCCCACGTCCCGTCAGCCTGCTGATAAGCTTGATTGGCTCAATAATGTCCTGAATATATCTTTTTTTCTTCGATACTTTCGCCAGTCTCTTTTCGCCCGGCGTCTCGATATTCAGTGAGACTGCGCTGGACAATGAAACCGCCTCTTCTATAGCTGCATCACTTGCCCCGGGAATAATTTTTAAGTGAATGTACCCTCTAAAGCCGTGTTTTTTTCGCAGTAATCTTGCGACGCCGTTGAGTTTGTCCATTGTCGCATCAGGCGAGCTTAGGACACCCGAACTTAGAAACAGCCCAAAAACTTTTCGCTGATTATAATAGTCCAGAAATACCTTAGCCGTCTCCTCCGGCCTAAGACTGCACCGGCGAACGTCCATTTGCTCTCGGAGCGGACAATACTTGCAGTCATTCGTGCACACATTTGAAATCAGCGTCTTAAATAGGACACTCTTGCCTCCATTTGGAAGTGTTACCGGATAGATCCATTTTCCGTCACCGCTGCGCTGTCTATGTTCATCTTTGCTCGTACCGCACGCACACGCCAGGTCATACTGCGCATCTGCACTGAGTATCTCTAACTTCTCCTGTGTATCAGGTTTGCTAATGACCCCAACCATAAGACCACCATCCTTAGACTGAACATCTTTCCTTGCGAATTATAACTGCCGGGTTCACCTGTGCTCAACTCAAAAACTAAAAAACTCATTCCACCACCACAGCCGTGCCGTAAGCCAAAATCTCCGATGCGCTCTGCATAATCATCGAGGTGGCAAATCTTACCTGCACAATTGCATTGGCGCCCAATTTCTGGGCATCTTCCATCATCCTGTCGAGGGCCTGTTCTCTGGACTCTGCCATCATCTTGGTGTAATCGCTTATCTCTCCGCCGACTATGTTCCGCAGTCCGGCCATAATGTCCCTGCCGATGTGCCGGGCCCGAATCGTGTTGCCTTTGACAAGTCCCAAATGCTTAACAATCTTCTTGCCTTCAATCGTATCTGTCGTGGATAAAAGCATTGTCTTACCTCCTTACATTTTTATAGCGGTCTCTTTGCCAGAAGTAAAGTCTCTCCCGCAGCACCGAGACAAACAGAACCGCCAGCCCCACTATAAGTGCCAGCAGACCGACCTTTAAAATCGTCTCTATATCAGGGTCCTTAATCATCTCTTCTATCGCCTTGAATCCGCCGTAGATTGTCAGCAGGATAGCGGCCACTGAAAAGACAATCCAGCCAACGCTGCGCTCGATTCGGTTATAGATGCCGTCCCAGTAGTCCTGCCATATCCTGTCCTCAGGCTCAACCAACGTTACCTCATCGGTAATAGCTTTGAGTTTCCTGAACTCCTCCAGCTCATCCTTACATTCAGAGCATCCGGCCAAATGCTCTTCGAATTGACGTTTCTGTTCGTCACTCAATTCATTGTCCAGGTAGCCCATCATCAGGTCTTTATAATCATGGCATGTCATTTATGCTACCTCCTTTCCCGGTACTTAATAATTCTTCCAGCTTCTTACGGGCGTAGTACAACCTGCTCGTAACAGTGCCTTTATTACAATAAAGGGCCTCGGCGATTTGTTCGTATGACATATCCTGAAAGTGTCGCAATATAATCACTTCGCGATGTTTATCATCCAGCTTACCGATTGTCTTCCAAACTTTGTCTTTGAGCTCGTTTCTTCCGGCCACAACCTCCGGCGAAAAGTAATCTGTGATAGCTGCCACTTCCGGGCAATTCTCGCCATCGAGAGAGCTTGTCTGCCTGTACCTTCTTTTTCTTAGATGGCTGATACACAGATTTTTCAATATTTGATAGAACCAGGGGAAGAACCTTCGGTCGGGCTTGAGGTGTTTTATATTCCGGTATGCTCGAATAAAGGCCTCCTGCGACAGGTCCATCGCATCTTCGCGATTGCCCACAAGACCCAGAGCGATAAAATATGCGTCTTTCATATACCTGTTCACAAAAACTTCAAACGCCCCTGATGAGCCCCGCCGGCAACGCCGCATTGCTATTATTTCTTCCTGGCACACAGTTGGCACTGGCTTCGACTCCAAATGCAGACAGTTTCAATTCAAAGGAAAAAACTTTACTCTGTTTCCACAGTAATATACACCCTAAAGCCTGATTTTCTTCACACTATTTTTTGATTTTCCCGCTAAATTTATCTGGTTCTTTTTGTCCCCCTTTAGCCCCATAATATTTAATAACCAATAGAAAAGGGGCCTATACCGAATAATTCGGTATAGGCCCCGAATTGGTGCAAATCCATCTCTCTGTTGTCCGTCACCGTGGGCAGCTAATTGCCACTTGCGGCTTCTGGTTCCGTAGCCTACCGATGCAGCCGAATGTCGTCAAAGTATGCCGTACCTGAACCGCCGGGCTGCGGATTCTTCTTGTCGCCGAAACCAATGGCAATCGTATTGACATTGGCCAGGTTCACGCCCTGGTCTGCAAATGCCTGCAGGTCGATATTCCATTGGGTCCAGGTGTCTATCAATGCCGCATTGGGATTATCGTGGAAGACCACCGCGCTGCCATTGAGGGCAACGTACATCGGCTCAGGGTCGTTAGCGGCCATAGGTACACCGATGGCCTCCTGCGTCCATATCATCGGCGTAACCGTGCCGGTGGTCTGGACATTGGAGAATTCAGCCTTGCCGACCACACCAGAGCTATGGCTGGTCAATGCCAAACCTATATATACGTTCTGAGGCATCGGTATTCTTTGTGGATTCCATGCCATCGCCTGCCAGCTAACACCGTCACTGGAGTAATAGCCGTTGAAGTTGTCGGCGGCGTCACGCTCTAATTTTACCCAATAAGGTGCTGTTATTGCAATTTGCTCAGCCGTTACTACGTTACCGGCAGTATCGCTCGTGGCGTCACTGCCTGGAGTCAGCCTGGCCTGGAATCTGCATCCGTTACCGGGTGTGATATACACTGCGGCGAATTTCGAGCCCGGATCAAGCGTCTGGCGAATCATCACACCGACCTTGGCCCAGGGGTCCGTATTCTCTACACTGAGCACTTGTGCCGAAATCGTTCCCGCGCCGGATAATTGTTTCCAAGCATAGCGGAACTCGTCAACGGTGCCCCAAATATCTACCCCGGTGGCTGTCATTGTGTAGGTACCGGCCGGGGCCTCTAACAAACCTGCGGGATTGCCTCTGAACCATAGACTCAGTACTCCAACACCTTCTTCGGTCCAGTCTCGCGGATAAATCAATGTCAGCTCTGCTTCAGAATACTGGAAGGAGCCCTGCTTATTGTTGTCATAGAAGAACGGCATCGATTGCTTGCCTCCGTGAACGATAGTCTCCTCGGTGTAAGAAGCAGTATTTTCGTTGCCAACCATAGAGCCGCTTCCGTTACCGGGATAGGGCGGTTCAGTAGGATGCGAGGCATAGCCAAATCCATCTTTCCACGCCCACCATATCTCGTTGTTACCAATGTCGTAGTCCTCAAAGTCGTCCACATTGGTATAGTCTGCTACGGTAAAGCTCCAAACTCTGCCTTTGCTGAGCGTCCCGTCGTTATTAGACTCGTCAATTCGCCAGTAGTGGGTCTGACCCCATTCAACACCTTCGGGTGGAGTGTAGCTGGTGGCACCCTGTTGGCCTCGATATATATCCGGCGTTGACGTGTCGGCATTGTCCACCGCGTCTTTATCAGTGCCGAAGTAAACATCGTGCTGGGCCGCAAAATCTCCCGGCGACCAGCTAACGGACCTGACCTCATTGATGTTCGATGTTGACCCGTGAACCGGTTTTGGGTTCCAGGCAAGACTTACGTCGCCTCTCATAATTATTGCAATCTCGTCGAGCGACAATACATAGTCATACACCCGCACATCGTCGAGCAAACCCGAGTAGAAAAGCTCGCGTGTATTAGGCTGACCCAGCCGGATGCGACCGGACAGCTCGAAGTTGTTGCCCGTGTGAGCAGCCGATACTGGCGTGCCGCCATCCACATATAGGTTCGCCAGACCGTTGACCTCCCACGTGGCGGCAATATGGTGCCAGGCATCGTCATTCACCGCCATCGCCTGGGGATTGACATCGGTGTCACCACCCTCGATGTAAAATTCGACCCCGCCGTCGCTCATCATGTTGATGTGTAATTCGTCCTCGTCGCCGAAGCCATTGCCGCCGCTGCCTGATGAGCCGTAGAAAATCATGCCTATTGAGGCCTGAGTGGTTTTGATCCACACACACACAGATCCCTTATCTGAGCCGATTAGCCCCGTCGATAGCTCAACGAAGTTCGTACCGTCGAACTCAAGCGCATCGCCATCAAACCCAGCTGCCCACTGAGGATTGTTTTCCAGTGTGCCATGATTGCCGTGGCCTGACCAGTCAAGAGCAATAGCGCCTTCATCCAACTTCCACCATCCGACAAGGTTGGGGTTTATAATCGATATTTCGGGAAATGTTCTAAAGCTCCAGACATTACCTTTATACATATTAGGAATAGCGAACTCATCGACGCGCCAGTAGTAAACCTTGTCGAATGCAAGGGTGCCGGGAGTATAGGTTGTGGTTCCCTGTGGGAGTCCTGCCGCAGCATTGGTCACATCGTCAAAATTGTCGCCGAAGAACACGGTGTGCAATTTCGCTCCTAAACCTGTGGTCCAGCTAAGGGCTGTATTTGGGTCCACAAGTTTAGTACCATCAGCCGGATTTGGGTCGTAGGCGGTCCTGGGGGGAATCGTAAAGCTCCAGAGGTCGCCTTTGTGTTTCGTCGTTCCATCAGCCTCAACCTCATCGATCCGCCAGTAGTATGTCGTGCCCGAAACAAGGCCGTCCGGAAAAGGGAATCCGGGAAAACCGACAACAAAAAACGCCGAGGGCTGATTGCCCTGGAACGTGTCCCCAGTGCCGTCGTTCACATCGTTAAAATTGTCGCCGAAATATACATCTTGCGAGACCGCAGTCTCTCCTGCCGACCAGCTTAGACTCACCCAGGTATCCTCAAGCAGGGCACCATCATCCGGGATCGGCTTATAAGCCTTTAGGCGGGCACCACGGTGGCTTTCCTCAGGGCCTTCACCCGTCGGCCTATAATCGGGATTGGTGGTCAGCACGATCTTGTCGAATCGCCACCCGTCCTCACGCATCAATACATTGACCGTGTGCACACCGGCGCTGGCAACTTCGAATTGTGCCGGCCCGAGGCTTTCCCTTCTCTGTATGCTCCACTCCCACGTACTGTTGCCGCTGCCGGCTTGGATGCGGTCGGATGTGGTCACATCACCGTCGAGGCCAACATGGCAGGAGTCGTCGGTGCCGCTGGTGCTGTAACCCCGGACCCAGACATAGTGCGTGCCGGTTTTAACAAATTCGACCACGAAGTCCAGCTGAGGAGTGCCGCCACCGCCACCGTCGGGCATTGCCCGCATGAAACCGGTACCGGAAAAGCCGGCTGGCTCCGTCGCGAACACCCACTCATGGGCACCATCAGGTGTGTTCTCATCGAAGTTCTCAGCTTCCACCGATACAATGCCGTCCGGACCGGGATCCTGCCGGAGCGGCTCTGCACTCACTACACTCGTGGCTAAGCCCAGCACCAAAACAAAGGAAATTAAATAAATCATTTTTTTGGACATAATCACATCCTCCTTCAATAAAGAATCAAAATTGTTATGAATTGTGCTTTAGTCACACACCAAAACTCACACCTTTAATCAATCTTATTTATACAAATTATCTACCTAAATATCAAGAAAAAATTTGTTTTGATGATTAGGATTTGTTTTCGAAAAGGACATCGGGGCCCGAACAAAGGCCATGATGACAAAGTGTAGAATCTCAAATTTTTATAGGATTATTAGCGCTACAGCGCAACTTAATAGCGCAAATTTGTTTTTTCTATCAAAATCCGAAGCACGAAATCCGAAATCCGAAACAATCTCGAAATTCAAAATCCCAATTTTCAAAACAAAAACGCATTCAAATAGTATGTTCGTTTGAGATTTTGGTAATTCGTATTTTGAATTTGTTTCGAATTTCGATATTCGGATTTCTAATTTAGCACAATCGACATAAAATTTTTTAAGATAACACGTTGTGTCTGTCGATAAAATCTGAGTTGCGCTGTAGTTTTAAATCCGTCCTCGGCGGACCTCTATAATTGATTGTTCTTCTATCTGATGAAGGCTATAAAATCTACACCGTCAGGTTTTGTGCTGTCGTCTGGCGTCTTTTCTTTCTGCGGTTTATTGTTCTTTGCTCACATTGCGCAACCGGATTATCATTTGAAGCTACCTGGAGGGCTTCAAGGGCAGTTTCGGCGAATAAATCGGCCTCCATTTCCAGCCAGAGTCCTTCGGCCCGGTTGAACAGACCTCCTGATACCATTATACGCATATTTGGCCAGGCGTTTACAGATTTAATTGTATCGATCAATCGTCGTACACCCGGCGCCTGTTTTGGACCGGTACCATAAATTAAGAGAATGTCCGGACTATATTCGTTTGTGTAAGAAAGGATATCGTCGTTTGTAAGTCCACCGCCAAGAAATCTTACTTCCCATCCATTGCTCTCAAACAGGTCTGTCATAATTTGAGCACCAAGTTCCTGTAATTCGTCTGGTGCGCAACATACCGATATTTTTTTATTCTTGCTTGGTCTTCGGGGCAGCTTATTTTGAAGCTGGTCCACAATAGTGCGGTTGACTCGTGTGGCCAAGTGTTCCTGGATGGGTGTAATTCTGTCCGACCGCAGCAGTTTTTCGATTTCTACCATAACCGGCCATATTATGTCGACATATACGGAATTAGCCGGTATGCCACTTTGAAGAGTTTCTTCTATAACGGCTCGACAAGACTTTCTATCACCACGCAACAAGGGTTCCAAATAGCGGGCTAAAATGCTTTGTTTTATCATTTCTTGGTCTCCATTAAATCTTCTAATCTACCAAAAATACCTATATTACCATATCGTCTATTTATGATGGCCTATATGATAAAATAGGTAATATATGCCAACGGGCAATATAAGTATCGGAGGGAGGCGAGAAAAAACTTTAGTTAATTTAGGTAAGATGAGTGAGAATGCTAAGTATTCTCTATAGCGCCATAATGCTGTAAGTCCTATATTTAGCATTATATACTGATAGTATGAGTTAGCATTATATACTGATAGTATGAGTTTGCTTTATAAGATAGTAAATACTCAACTTGAATGACTTTCAAACTGTCATGCTGAGCGAAGGGAAGCATCTGGCCTTAGAATAGGATTTCTGCATCGTTTCGAGTGTGAGATTCTTCGCGGAGTTTATCCTTGAACAAAGTGAAGGGCTCAGAATGACAATTTGCGCATATTCTTGTCAGAGCCAAAGTTATGTAAAAACCAGTCAAGTTGAGTAAATAGAAAGACCTGTACTTTTTCGCTAAAAATGGGTTATTGCAAGAAAGGGTTGTGTGCTTTTTCGTGGGCTATTGTGGTAATTGGGCCGTGACCGGGATAGACTTTCGTTTCGTCAGGCAGGATAAAAAGTTTTTCTCTTATGCTATTTAATAATTGTTCCAAGCTGCCGCACGGAAAATCTGTTCGTCCAATCGAGTCGGCAAACAGCGCATCGTCAGTGAAAACAATCGCCTCATCCTTTGAATACAAACAGATGCCGCCCGGCGTATGGCCAGGGGTATGAAGCACGCTGAGCTTTACGCCGGCCTGCTCGATACATCTTTGCTCTTCTACGGAAAAATCTGCCGGCTCAATGCTAAAGGCGCCTCCTGTCATAGCGGATAGATTAGTCTGGGGCTCTGAGAGCATTTCGGCATCGAGCTTATGGATATAAACCTTAATATCAGGAAAACGGCCACGAAGTGCAGCTACCCCTGCAATGTGGTCTATATGCCCGTGGGTAAGGACCACCGCAACAGGATTTAATTTATGCTCCTCTAAAAACTTGATTAGCTTACCTGCTTCAAGGCCAGCGTCAATAATCAGACAGTCCTTGGCGGCCTCACTGCTGCGAAGGACATAGCAATTGGTTTCATACATACCTAAAATTAAACGGTCGATTTTCATTATCGGTATCCTTTTTGTCATTGCCGGCGTGACTAAGCAATCTAAAATGTAACAGGCGAGATTGCCGTCCGCCATAGGCGGACTCCGCAGGCCTTGCAATGACGAGCAAAAAGACGTTTTCCTTAAAGAGCGAGCAGGATAACAAAAATGGCACCGGGAGTCAACAGTCTTTGGACTTGACCGGCAGGCCAAGGTTTGTTAGTGTGCTTCGATTGTAATGAATAGCTGACAGTCCTTTTCCGTAGCAGTAGTATTGCGAAGGACGAAGCGTATAGAAAAAAACTATACGCTATATTGGAGAAATCTACCGAATGAAGGATTTTAAGCGTGTATTCAAGTATATCTGGCCACAATGGCACAGATTGGTGACGATTGGATGCAGCGCGCTGCTAATCGGTATTTTATTTTCGTTCAGCATTGCAACGGTTTTGCCGCTTTTGAAGGTTATGATGGGCGAAGAGGGCATACACGGCTGGATCAACAGGAAGATTAGTGAGAAACGCTATGGGCTTAATTTTTATGTGCCCGACAGTATTGAACTTTCCGACCCGAACAATCCCGACGTGGCGTATTTTTTGAGAATTGCCGGCGTTAAAAAAGACAGCTTTGCCGAGCAGGCCGGACTCAAACCAAAAGACCAGATTGTCGGAGCAGTCAGCAAAATAATCGGCGGAGACGAAAGGATACCATCGAGCATACTGCTTTCGGAACTGGCAACAATATCAAATGTCGAGTCCATACCAATTCAATACCGCAGGCCCGACGAATCCGGGCAATTTAAACCCGAACCCGAAAAACAGGAGCTTCGGTGCGGCAAAAAGCCTTTCTATTCCGATCATGCACAAAAACTACTTAGTTTCATACCAAAAGAGCGGACCAGAGAGAATAAGAAAAAGGCAGTGATATTTATAATACTCATGATGGCAGTTGTTACAACGATGCGATGTATTGCCCGATTCTATCAGGATTACACTGTCCAGAAGCTTACGCATACTTCACTGGCCCATTTGCGAAGAGATGCTTTTAGACACTCTCTGGAAATTCCGGTGGGTTTTTTTGCCGACGAAGGTTCCAGCAATACGGTCAGCAGGCTGTATGGAGATATAATAGTAGTCGGGCACGGGATTATGATATTGTTTGGGAAAACACTTCGCGAGCCTTTGAAGGCAATCGGGATGATTAGCTTGGCGATGTGGATAGATTACAATCTCACACTGGTATTTTTGTGTGCGGCGCCTTTGTCCCTTTATTTCATCAACAAGCTCGGCAGGAAAATAAAGCGGGCAACTAAAAAATCACTTGCAACCTGGGCGGAAATGCTCGGCAAGCTGAAAGAGGCGCTGGGTGCCATAAAAGTAATAAAGGTCTATAACCGGCAGGAATATGAGGAGGCGAATTTCACAGCAATTAACCGCAGGCTCTTAAAACGGCAGTTTCGAATCGCAAAGGTGGATTCTTCAACAGGCCCTTTAATGGAGACACTCGGGATGATAGCCGGTTCTGTAGGGTTGGTTTTCGGGGCACACTGGGTTTACAAGGGAACGATGCAGCCAAGCGATTTCTTTACACTGCTTATTCTGCTCGGTGCCACCGCAGAGTCGGTGCGAAAGACCAGCGATGTCTGGAACAAGATTCAACAGGCCAACGCTGCTGCCCAGCGGGTATATGCAATTATCGACCAGAAACCGGAAGTCGAAAGACCGAACGCTGTTGAATTTGAGCCTCTGAAAAATAAAATCGAGTTCAGGGGCATCGTGTTTACCTATCCGGGCTCCCAGAGCCCTGTATTAAAGCAGGTCAACCTTTCGGTGGAGGCCGGACATAATGTTGCTATAGTAGGGCCGAACGGCTCGGGAAAGACTACACTGGCAAATCTGATACCGAGATTTTATGACCCGGATGCCGGCCAGATATTGATTGACGGCAAAGACATTCGCGATGCAACACTATTTAGTCTGCGAAGCCAGATTGGAATGGTTACGCAAAATGTCATAACATTCAATGATACTATAGCGGCAAATATCGCCTATGGTAAGACAAACGCAACCGAAGAAGAAATAATTGACGCGTCCAAGCGTGCGTTTGCCCACGAATTTATTTCTCCTCTGCCTGACGGCTATGACACAATCATCGGCGAGCAGGGTGCCGGCCTTAGCGGCGGGCAGCTGCAAAGAATTGTCATAGCCAGAGCGATTTTGAAGAATCCCGCCATCCTGATTTTCGACGAGGCAACAAGTCAGATTGATGCCGACAGTGAAGCGAAAATTCACAAAGCCATCGAGGAGATAATGCAGGACAGAACCAGCTTCATAATAGCCCACAGGTTCAGCACCGTTATTACGGCAGATGTGATAGTGGTAATGGATGATGGCCGGGTTATTGCTCAGGGTCAGCACGATGAGCTTATACAAACCTGCCCGCTGTACCAAAGCCTGTACGAAACACAGTTAGTAAAAGCATGAGGAAAATCCGAAGTACGAAATCCGAAATTCGAAACAATATCTAATGACAAAAATGACACTTCTGTGTCACCCTGAGCGCAGCGAAGGGTCTGGTTTACACGATAATGATGAGATTCTTCGCTTCGCTCAGAATGACAACAAAGCTGTCAGTTTTGAAAATTCGAACATTAGAATTTCGGATTTGCTTCTGATTTCGACCCGCCAGCGGCGGGTATCGATCAGAACCCAGCGTTGCTGGGTCGAATTTCGAATTTATTATAAAGACGAGCGACGAACCACAAGATATGCCGTCATTACTCAGATTTGTATGGCGAGCCGGAAAATTTTTACGCGGTCGTATCTAAAATTCGCACTTTGACTTACAGAATATTGGCCATCTTGCCGATTAAATTAGGTAAGGTTTGCCAAGGGCTTCAAGCTGGACCTTGTGAAGTTCAGATTATGGTTTTTTGCTTTTAGTGTTAGAGTTATGCCGAACCTTGATTTTGCAGAAGGCTTTTAATATAGAAAAATTCTTTCATGTTTTGAGGTCGAAACTATGCCCAACCTTGCACGGCAAAAAATAGCACATGAGCTTTTTACGAGATACCCGGGCAATCCAATAATAACGCCGGAGGATTGGCCTTATCCGACAAACGCTGTCTTTAATCCCGCGGCTGCCAAGTTAAATTCAGAGATATTGCTGTTGATTCGAGTCGAGGATATGCGCGGCTTTTCGCATTTGACCGTTGCCCGCAGTGCCGATGGGTTCACGAGCTGGGATATTGACTCTACACCCACCCTCGAAGCCGATCAAAGCTCTCGAGAGGAAAGGTGGGGGCTGGAAGACGCGCGTATTGTCTGGCTCGAAGAGCAGAAGCAATTCGCTGTTACCTATGTTTCTTTCAGTGAAGGTGGTCCTGTAGTATCGCTGGCGATTACCAAGAATTTTAAAGCATTTGCCCGATTAGGCTCTTTGCTGCCGCCGGAGGACAAAGATGCCTGTTTGTTTCCGCGAAGGTTTAACGGACGATTTGCACTGATTCACCGTCCCATTGTCCGGGGCGAGGCTCATATGTGGATAAGTTTCTCACCCGATTTGAAGCACTGGGGAGACCATAGGTCGTTGATTAGAACAAGGCACGCTTATTGGGATTGCCACAGAGTCGGGCTGGCCTGTCAGCCCATAGAAACACCGCAGGGCTGGATGTTGTTTTACCACGGCGTCCGAAGTACTACTGCAGGAGAGATATACCGTGTCGGGCTGGCGCTTTTGGATTTGAATTCACCCTGGAAGGTCTTACGCCGAAGTGACGAATGGGTCTTGGGGCCGAGTGCATCTTATGAACGTATCGGTGATGTCGGCGATGTCGTATTTCCCAGCGGTGCCATTGTTCATAAAGAAACCGACCAGCTCAATCTTTATTACGGTGCAGCCGACTCCACGGTCGCGGTCGCAACAGCTAAGTTCAGTGATTGCATGGACTATCTTATGTCCAGTCCGGAAGCTGAGCAATAAACTTCTCGGCAGGTTCAGCACCGCAGCTCCAACTATTCGGCCCGGCTCTGAATATTGCTTTGCGGTACAATCGGTTCCCATTGTACCTTCGCCGCACCCAGCAGAGTGCCGGTCGCATAGGCCAAATCGACAAGTGCTATTTGATATTCGGCCAGCGCCAGGATTTCGGCGCTCTGGGCATCGGCAAAATCCGTCTGGGCCTGAAGTACGTCGGTAGATGTCCCCAGGCCGAGTTCAAACTGACGCTTCTCAGCCTCAAACAGCCGACCGTCCAGAATCGACCTTTGTCTGCTGGCCAAAATACGCTGCCAGTTTGCCTCGAGCTGGTCGATAGCGTTCAGCACCTCAAGCTCGATAAGTGCTTCGCGATTATCCCGCGTGGCCAATCGCTGTCTGCGCTGGTAAAACGCCTGAAGCAGCCGGCTCTTTGCTGCCTCATTTCCCAAAGGCACCAGTAGCTGCACCCCAAAGCGATGGTCCTCAAACCTCTTGTCGAAAAGCATATCAAACGAGTCGTTTCTCGAAGCTCCCAGGCCGTTTATATTATACGTGTAATCCATTGTAACCAAAGGCAGTGCCCGGTTGTGCATGTAATCGATGGTACTTATATCCTCAGCGATTTGCAGCTCCAGCTCGAGCATTTCCATGCGACTGTCAATCGCTGTTGCTACTAACCGCTGCTTTTCCAAATCATAACGGAGCGGGTCAGGCTCGGTAGCGGGTATCAATACCGTAGGTGTCTGCATTTGAAGCTCTGCCTTGTTAAGTGTCCGCTTAAGTTCGCGTTCCCGGTCTCGCACATTATTCTCGGCCACGATAATAGCCTCAAGCTGCTGTGCGACACCGGCCTCGGTGCGGATAACCTCCACCTGTGCCTTATCGCCGGCAGCAACGAAGCGGCGGGCCTGCTCAAGCAGAGCTTCGGCCAGGTCATACTGCTTTTTCCGCACTTCCAATTCCTTTCTGGCTGCATAAAGACGCCAGTACACACGGTCCACAGCAGCAATAATCCGTATCACTTCGAGTTTTGTCCTGGCGTCGGTTATCTGCCGCTCGTACTCGGCGAGACGAAGGGCGTGAGTATTAGCACGATTGCCGGCGCCTTGAAGCAGTGGCTGACTAATCGAAACCGAAAGGTCTGAACTGTAAGCCGGGTTGAGGAATGAGAACGGATTGTCGGTTTTAATACGGTAGTCGGCGAGGTCAAAAGTTACAGTTCCGCCGGTTCGCAAAGGCATCCGAACACCAAGATCCATTGCGGAGCTATCCACCTTTGAGCCAGCAAGAGTTGTGGATACAGGCGTATCGGCCTTGACGTATGACATATTGGAGAAAAACGCTGCCTCAAACGCAGCTTCTTCTTCACCGACCCGCTCAGCGGCAATAGCAGGACTGATAAGCTG
>JBDRTM010000617.1:0-3689 GCA_043824065.1 Planctomycetota bacterium
GGGTGGTCGACCCGGGTGGGCAATACGGACAAGTGCAAAACCGGTGTGAACGATGACTTAAGCAAGGCTGTCGCTGCAAAAATCGTTATGGCCACCTGGAATGGAGTCGCAGCGGATGAAATCGGAATAAACGACAAAAAGGTTGTAACAAATGTTGGTAAAAACCATGATTTAAGCTATGACGAGTTTGATGTTCCGCTGAATCTAATCAAGGCCGGCACGAATACTCTATACACCCACAGCTCGACTACTCATCACGGTATTGAGGTCCAGTGGCCCGGTATGGTTTTAATGGTAAAATACAATGAACCTGAAGCCGGAGCGGATCCAAACTGGAATAAACCTATCTTGGATGATTGGACCTATATCGAGGTTGATAATAAGCGAGGCAAATGGGGTGACTGGGATGGGCCGAATTGGCTAAAGTACTTCGGACTGACTATGGCGGATGTCACCGGTGACGGATACAAGGACATTATCGCCGGGCGTTATTTCTACCGTAATCCCGGCGGCAATATGAGCGGCAGATGGCAGCGCATCACCTTCAGTATCAATGTGGACGCTATGCTTGTTGTCGATGTTGATGGTGATTCTTTTGCTGATGCTATCGCCGAAGCCCTGCCGGACGTATATTGGCTCGAAGCCGAAGACAGACCAGGCAATTCCTGGAAAGCGAAAAAAATCGGCACGTTACCCAAAACCGGTCACGTTAATGGTCAGGGCTATATGCTTGGACAAATCATAGCGGGAGGGAAACCTGAAATCATACTCGCCTGCGGCGATGGCATCTACTATTTCCAGATTCCCAAAAATCCCGAGAACGGAAACTGGCCCAAAACCAGAATCGCCTCCGAAACTATGGACGAAGGTATCGGTGTGGGTGACATTGATGGCGATGGCGACATTGACATTGCAACCGGTAAAAAAGAGGGAGAAACCTTTATGGTGATGTGGCATGAAAATCCCGGAAATGGTAGTGCCGACTGGAAAGGTCATCTGGTTAGTAAAACCGCTTTTGCACCCGACCGTATTGTTATCGCTGAAATAAATGGTGATTCTCGCCTTGATGTTGTGGTCTCCGAGGAACGCTATCCCGGCCCCGACCCCGACGCCAGTCTGTATTGGTTCGAGCAGCCCCGTTATCCAAAAAGCCAGACCTGGAAAAAACATATCGTTGTTACGGAATACTCCCTTAATAATCTGGATGTGGCCGATATGGACAGAGATGGTGACCTCGACATCATTACATGCGAACACAAAGGGCCTAAGGGTAAATTCCGACTGCAAATCTTTGAAAACGATAATAAAGGAAACTTCACCGAGCACATTGCCGACCGCGGCAAAGAAAGCCATCTCGGCGCCAGGGTGGCGGATATGGATAATGACGGTGATATGGATATTATCAGCGCTGCCTGGGACAACTATCAGCTCCTGCACCTCTGGCGTAATGATAGCAGAAAAGGAGACGAAAAATGAATCCAACATTCATCACAAAAATCAGAGTAGAAATTATATTTTTACTCTTGTTGAGCTCTTCGATTTCTCCAGCCAGTGACATACTATTTCGTCATGTGGTTATAGACAGCGAAGGGCCGAAGGACCCCTGGGCAAAGATAATGGGAGATATCAACGGCGACGGGTTTTTAGACATCATTATTGGTGGGCGCGCGGGTCCTCTGGTATGGTATGCCTACCCCCACTGGACTAAAACAATCGTTGCGAAGGGTGGATATAAGACCGTTGATGGTGAAGTGGGCGATATTGACGGCGACGGTGACTTAGACATCGTCATGGGAGGTTTGATATGGTATGAAAATCCACGACCTCATGAGGACCCGGCTAAGAATATTTGGAAAGCCCATAAAGTTGCGAATCATCCCACCCACGATGTGGAGCTCGGCGACCTGGACAGAGATGGAGACCTGGACATTGTTACGCGAGATCAGTCCGAGTTTGGCCATAAAGCAGGCAACAAAATCCATATATGGCGCCAGGATGGGACCAACGCGTGGACCGAGAAGGTTATTGATTGTCCTCACGGAGAGAGCATCACTCTGGGCGATATCGATAAGGACGGGGACCCCGACATTGTCATCGGCGGCATCTGGTTTGAGAATACCCAAGATATAGCCAACGGCCCCTGGACTGCGCATCGGTTTGCTCGCTGGCATCCGAGTGCAACGATACAAATAGCCGACATCAACGGCGACGCCCTGCCGGACGTGGTCCTTTCACCGTCGGAACTAAAGGGGAGTTTTTATAAGATATCCTGGTTTGAAGCACCGTCCGACCCCAAAAAGGAAAATTGGTCCGAACATATTATCGCCGAGGCCATCGAATGCGTTATTCACGGATTGGTGACCGCGGATGTCAACGGCGACGGCGCTATGGACGTAGTTGCAGCGGAAATGCACCAGGGGGCTGATCCTGATGAAGTAGCTCTCTACATCAATCAAAGGAGCGGTTTGTCATGGAAAAAGCAAATCATATCCACTAAAGGCTCCCATTATATCCGAGCCGGCGATATTGGAAATGATGGTGACATGGATATCATAGGTGCAAACTGGAGCGGCAGTTATCAACCAATCGAAATGTGGGAAAATAAAAGCAAAACCTGGATCCATCTTTCGAGTACGAAAGGAGATATACCAAATACCGTGTTCCTATTAGAGTAAACGCAGCAGGATACGAACGCCTGGACAGGTCGATTCTGATAGATTCTTTGTAGGCTTCGGCTGCTTCTTCATGATGGTCCAAGGTGAGGTAGGCGTTACCAAGACATTCGTGCGCATCTGCATAATTTAGGTCGATAAGGAAGTGTGTAGTAGCACTACTTGGGCTTATCTTAACAGCTTGTTTGAAAACTGCCGCTTTAGTGCTACCAATATCAACGGTAACTAACTTAACGACCCAGATACAAATCACACAAACAAGTACAGCCGACCCCTCGAAGACTCTACTCAAACAGTCTCCTTATATCCTCGTCTGTAATCCTTTCATCAGGCCTTATCGGTTCTCCTCTTCGCCTTCTCAGGTGCTCAAAAAATTCCTCCACATTTCCTGGAGCTGATTTGATCGCCAGCCCCAACGAGTACCTCATCAAAGAGATATCTGCTCCATTAAGGACTCCCTTTATAAGCCCAGTCTCTGTGTCCTCTTGACTTTCCATCTCCTTGTCAAACTTGTCCAGCACACTCTGCAAATTACCATATTCTATCTCTTCCTCACCAGCCGGCTTATTGGTTATTTGAGAATAAGGCATTTGCATGGCTCTCAAAAGATACACTGCCTCAGGTGGAATTGCATTCGCATGCTCAAAACCTTCTTTGAACTCTGGGCCCCCATAATATGAGGGCAGCAGTATGTGGGGTCTCTGAATTAGAACTATACCTTTCCTTACGATGGTCCTGTCCCTGAGTCGGCTGTGTTCAGCTACGAGCACGTAAGGCAGCTCCATATCTCCAAACGTAAAGAGCATCCGCTGATATTCTCTAATTACCTCGGTGGCACTCCAGTGTGCCATAAATTCTGCTCTGTCATATTCAGGCACTTTTTACTCTCTCAAAAACGTTACACAAGAACACTCCCCCTCCAATTAATAATTTGAACAAGAAACTTTGGCGTTGTCAAGGATATTCACTACTTACTCAACTTGACTGACTTTTAAACTGTCATGCTGAGCGAAAATA
>JBDRTM010000618.1:0-6726 GCA_043824065.1 Planctomycetota bacterium
AGAGAAGGTCACCTTCGTTCTCACGGTCTTCGGCATCAACGAGGACAATCATTTTGCCGCGGCGAAGCTCATCCAGAACTTGCGGTATTTCGCTAAATCGTACAGCCACCTTCTTATTCCGTATGTGATATTTTTCGTTTCGAGTTTCGAGTTGTGAGTTGCCAATTTAAAATACTAATGGCTAAGGACTATTGTTCGCCAGGCTTTGTTCGTACTGTTCAATATATCGACTTCCGTTGCGAATGTAAATAAGCGTTGTCAAAATAGCGGTCCCTGCGGCCGACCACCAGAGAAAACGCAAGAACCAAATCCAGCCTGGCAAAATAACAGAGACCTCAGGAGCAATCAGGATTCCCGCCACCATCGACAACTGCAGGGTAGTGGCAAGCTTGCCAATGAACACAGGAGCGATGTGAATCCGTGAAGTAATAAGATAAACTATGACAAAACCAATCAGCAAAAATAAGTCCTTGCCGATTATCAAAACCACAACCGTCGGCGGCAGCAGGAAACCTTTCACATGTCCCCGCTGCGAGGCCAGCAGCAGGCACGCACAGGTCATCAGTAACTTGTCCGCAATTGGGTCAAGAAACGCACCGAACTTTGTAATCTGCTTTTTCCTGCGGGCCAAATAGCCGTCAATACCGTCGCTAATCGCCATAGCCAAAAAAATAACAATCGAAACATACCGCATTGCGTTCTGTACGCCAGGGCTAAGTGCGGGGTCATTTATCTTCAACATAAAGCTGACAAAGGGAATTATCAACAATATCCTGAGAATCGTAATCCGACTGGCCCAGCTTAGCTTCATAAACACATCCTTTGTCATTCTGAGCGAAGCGAAGAAACTATCCGCATAAATGCTATACGCCATCCCACGAACCGGTAACAATAGCAGTAACTTGCTTCAGTTATAACGGGAACTATGTTAAGAGGAAAATCGCTATTTGGCAAGAAAATTGGCCGAGTAGCGCAGTGATGTTGGTGCTCTGAGAAAATGCTCTTGACATACGGTGGCAGGCGGAGAGAATAAATCCTGCCTAATTCTGGTGCGTTTTCTATCGGGCTGACGTAAGCCAGAGGTGAAGAAATAGGCGATCTGGAGAAAGGGATTATGAGTCTAACTTCATTGTTGAAGAATAAAGATGTTAGAGAAAAATTCAAGCAAGAGTTCCCAAAACCCAAATTTACCGAGAAGAAGGAATTATTAGCTCCCCCATTGACAAAGCATTGGTCAGTGGTGGGAACGGCGTTCGACTATCTTTTTCGATGTTATCTGAAGCGTCTGAACCCAAAGGCTGTTGAAAGACAATGGGTCGCAGAAGAATCGCTTAAGGTTTTATTCATGCATAGAAACGGGTTCACCATTGACCTGGCTACGGGTGAGGTGATGGTCGAACCACCACTGATGCCAGACAAAGCCGATGTCACAATGTTTCTAAAAATTAAACACATCCTGTCGGAAGCCCACAACAGATATCAAGCGTATCTCAAAACGGGCAAGATAACCAAACCTCTATTAACCTCAGCGATTCTGCTTGCTAATTTCGATATCATCTTCAGAACCGGCCGTTTAGAATATTATGTGGAACCTGATACTGTTAGTGATGAAGACATAAAGGACTTAGCGAATTTGATTAGAATTATCGATTCAAATCTTTTTAAGGCGAAAAAGATTTGCATGCTAAATCCAACATTCGGTGAGGCTTCCACGCTATTCGGAGGAGCTGATGCAGATATAGTCATCGATAATGCGATAATTGACATAAAAACCACACGGAAACTACAATTAACAAGAGACTATTATCATCAACTCATAGGCTATTATACCTTGTACAAAATTGGTGGTATCGATAGCATGCCAGCAAAACACAAAATAGAAAATCTTGCAATATATTTTTCGAGATACGCTTATCTTTATGTCGTTCCGGTGAAAGGTCATATCAATAAAGTAACTTCTTCAACTTTCTTGAAATGGTTCAAAGAAAGAGCTCAAACCCCCTGAGCTTCTTAACATCGATCCGTTATTATTCACCTGTACGCCAGAACCTTCGGCTTCGCCTCAGGATGATAAAAAAGGAAGTGGATTCCCGTGGAGTTTACGTTACACAATGATGCTGAGCGGGAATGACAATCATCACTTTTTCTTTCCAAGACCAAGGCCGCGGCCGGGATGCTCTTTCGATTTACCCTTTCCCTTGGCTCGAAGACCCGGAGGAAGCACCTCTTCAGATACAGACTCCCACGGGCCGTCAACATGGACGCCCACTTCCCAGTGTGGCTCATGAAAGCGGTAATAGCGGCCTTCGAAGTAGAAATGGAGGGGAAAATCCACGACAACATAGACGCCGCGACCCGAATCATAAACGAGCTCCACACCGTGCTGTTTGTGGCGATAACCATGCGCAGGAGCATGTGGCGGAGGTCCATGTTTAGGTTTGTGCCTGCGGCCTGATCCCACACCAATCGAAAAGCTCTCGCATGAGACAAGCATAAGCAGCATACAGACCGGAACAACCACTGATAAGGATAAGAACTTAAATCTCATAATTAGTCCCTCGTAACACCTAACTAGTTCCTGTTGCGGAAAGCAAAAACGTACGATGTCACCCCTGCGAAAGCAGGGGTCCAGAGCGAAAAAGCTGGATTCCCGCTTCCGCGGGAATGACAAATACTGTTTCCGCAACAGTAACTAACTAATCAGTAACCTGCGAAAATTGTCATACGACCGTCAAATATAGTAAAAACACAAAATGAATCAATAGATTATTGTAAAAAAGGAAAAATATTGGAATATTTTCTCGGCTTAATTTATTGATGTAAACCGCTATACTGATACAATCGGGAGGGTATTTCTGAGCATAAAACTATCAAAGAGAAGTATCCATAATGTATTACAGCTAAAAGATTCAGCAAAATTGAGGTTAGGCGGAAGGATTTTACAGCTAATATAAAGGAGGCCCGACGTGAGCAGTAAACTTGCAATAATATATCATGACCTCGCAGTTTTGCTCGATGCAGGGCTGCCGATAATAAAGTCACTTGATACGGTCAGCGAAGGATTACAAGGGCATCTGAGGAAAAGTTTCTCCGGCTTAAGCAAATCTGTCTCCCAGGGCAATACCTTTGCAGATTCGATGGCCGAATATCCCAAGGTCTTTGCCAGGCTGGATGTAATGCTGGTAAAATCAGCGGAGTTATCCGGTGAACTGCCCAATTGTTTCAAGATGCTCTCCAACTGGTATGAGTTTAAAAATCGAATAAAGGGAATTATCATCTCAGGATTAATTCTGCCGATTCTGATTTTTCATATTATGGTATTTATTGTTCCCCTGCCCTCTATGGTTTTAGGCAAAATCAGCACAACCGAATACATGATGCAAATTGCAAAAGTATTAGGTCTCCTTTACCTGCTGATAGGAATAACCTTGGCCGTTTACCACTCCGTACCAAACAACGGAATTTTTCGCAGACTTTTGGACGCCCTGATACTGAGGATACCAATTCTGGGTCAGGCCGTTCGGCAGCTCTCGATATGCCGGTATTGCAGGGGATTTAATATGCTCTACAAAGCCGGTGTACCAATAAAAGATTGTGCGGCACAAGCCACCGAACTAACAGGAAACTTAATCATAGCCGATATATTTCAAGGCGGTGCGGCAAGCATAGCAGCAGGAAATATGGCCTACAAAGGATTTTCTAACAGATTACCTTTGGACTACCTTAATATTTGGCAAACCGGAGAACAAATCGGCGAGCTCGACAAAATGGTTGATAAGATAGCTGAAATTGCCGGCGACAGGGCCGAGCTGCTGTTCACTGAATTTGCCCGATGGCTGCCAAGATTGCTTTATGCTCTCGTTGCTGTTGTGCTGATTATACAAATATTTAAGATGGCAGGGTCTATAAGTTACTCTATAGATATTCCTTGATGGAAAGCACTGCGATGGTATAATTGCTGAGGTTTATTGAGGACAAAAAATGGCTGTATTGAATGTCAATATCGACCACGTTGCAACGGTGCGGCAGGCGCGGAGGACCGATGAGCCGGACCCTGTCTGGGCGGCGGCTGAATGTGAATTGGCCGGGGCAAACGGAATCACCATCCACCTGCGCCAGGATAGACGCCACATCTGCGACCGTGATGTTCGGCTGTTAAAGGAAACAGTCGCCTGCAAATTGAATCTTGAGATGTGTATGGCTGAGCCTATAGTCAAAATCGCCGAAGAAATTAAGCCGGACCAGGTAACCTTAGTGCCCGAAAAAAGAGCCGAGCTGACTACCGAAGGCGGTTTGGATTGCGTTAAATACAAAAGACGCCTTGCTGAGGTTGTCAAAAAAATGCACAGGAAACGCATTCTGGTAAGCACCTTTATCGCGCCCGACAGAGAGCAAATAATCGCCTCGGCCCAGACCGGCTGTGATGCCATCGAGCTGCATACCGGTATGTACGCAAACGCAAAAGGTCAAAGAGCTGTCAAAAAACGATTGACTGATCTGGAAGTGGGCAAGGATCTGGCAATGAAAAACAAGCTGGTGGTTCACGCAGGCCACGGCCTGACATATCGTAATATCGCAGGGGTGGCCCGTATCAAAGACCTTTGTGAGTTCAACATCGGCCACAGCATTATAGCACGGGCAGTCTTCGTCGGGATAAGGCAGGCAACAGCCGAAATGATAAAATTGATAGATAAATTCAGCGCTCAAGGTTAAAATGAAGTAATTAACCGCTAATATGCACCTGTACCTGCGCCACCTGTGGCGAGGTAACCACAGGTGCAGGCAAAGAAAATAGAAGTGAACTAAAGTGAACGAAGCTGGTTTGTCGTTGTCGAATCTGGTATCGAAACTGGAGGCTGGAAGCCCGAGCCTCGAGTTTCCAGGGCGAGCATCGATACGAGCATCGACAACCCTAAACATAGTGGGGAATCCATTTTCCGTAGAAGTAAATTGATAAATAAAACTGGGCTAAAATGAACTAAAGTTCGGAGTGCCTAAAGTGCCTAAGACAGCGATTAGCTTTTTTAGCGTTTAGCGTATAGCGTTTAGCTTTTTTAGCGTTTAGCGTATAGCGTTTAGCTTTTTTAGCGTTTAGGCTTTTACTATCCGCTGTACGCTCTACGCTATCCGCTGTACGCTGTACGCTGACTCTGCCGCACTTTAGGCACTTTTTTATGTAGGAGACTAAAATGTTTACAGGGGCAATGGTGGCGTTGGTTACGCCTTTTCAGGAGGGCGAAATCGATTTTCAAACGCTCGATGAGCTGATTGATTTCCAATTAGAGGGCGGTATAGATGGGATAGTACCGGTAGGGACGACCGGCGAATGCCCTACGTTAAGTCACGAAGAGCATAAACAGGTCATCGAAAGAGTTATCAAAGCCGTGGGCGGACAAGTCCCTGTAATTGCAGGGGCCGGCTCAAACAGCACCGCTGAGGCAATTGAGCTGACTGAATTCTCAAAAAAAGCAGGTGCCGATGCAACATTGCAGGTCGGGCCGTACTACAACAAGCCCACGCAGGAAGGTTTTTATCAGCACTTCAAGGCGATAGCAGAAGAGGTTGACCTGCCCGTAGTATTGTACAACATACCCGGCCGATGCGGGGCCGGTATGACGCCGGAAACGGTTGCACGCTTGGCTGAACTTGAAAACATCGTCGCAATTAAAGAGGCGAGCGGCAGCTTAGACCAGGCCAGCGAAATCGCAGCCCGATGTGATATAACCCTTATTAGCGGAGATGATTCTCTCACACTGCCGTTAGCTTCGGTTGGCGGCAAGGGCGTTATCAGCGTCGTGGCGAATATCGTGCCTGCCGATGTAAAAGCAATGACTGATTTAATCCTGGAAGGAGATTTGGTCTCGGCGAGACAATGGCACAAGAAACTGTTTATGCTGTGCAAAAGTATGCTTACCTTGGCAACCAACCCGATACCCATTAAGGCGGCAATGGCAATGCTCAATATGTGCTCCGACGAGCTGCGATTACCGATGACACCGCTGGAAGAAAATAAAAAAGTCATTCTCGAACAAACATTAAAAGACTACGGCCTTCTTTAGAAAAGACACAAGGCAGGGGGTCATCTTCTTCGATTCGACCTGCGGGGAAAACTATCCTTAAGCTGGATTTGGAAGGTGCCAAGGTTTGGCAGCTTCCGGCGGAGGCGCCGTATAGCCGCGGCGCTGAAGCGTCTTTTAGAAGTAATGTGCAACGAGTTTATGCTCGTGAAGGCTTCGAGGCAACGTAGTCCCGCATCGGTGAAGTCACCGCATAGAGCCAAGAAGCCCAGCCGTTTCATACCGGACAGGTACAACAGGCCATCGTCGGTCAAATCGAGGTTACCATAAAGCGACAGCGAGTTAAGAGAGGTCAAGCCGGCCAGATGTGCCATCCCCGAGTCGGTGATGGTCTTCGAAGAGTTAATACGCAATCGCCGAAGCTGCTTAAGTTCTCCCAGAAACGCCAGGTCCTTATCACGAATGGGACAGCTCCACGCAAATTCAAGCTTTTGGAGCTTGGTCAGGCCCGAAATATCCAGAGCAGATTCACCCTCGGCAAAAGAATACACATCTAGCCCAAGTTCGCCAGTTATGAAGCGATTTTTCACTTATGGGCCCAGTAGAGGGCTATTTGCACAAAAGTCTATACTACATTTCGGTCAGGTTTTTGGGCTTTCGAACCCATAAAGGTCGGCCCAAACGTTCCGGGATCATCAGGCCCATCCGG
>JBDRTM010000619.1:0-4805 GCA_043824065.1 Planctomycetota bacterium
GCGTGACTGGACCGAGAATGGTGTCAGCACGCTGACGATTTGGTTCCATGGCGACCCGGCTAACGCTGCTGAGACGTTGTATGTTGCTCTCAATGGCAGCGCAGTGGTCAATCACGATAATCCTAATGCGGCGCAGATAACCACCTGGACACAATGGAATATAGACCTGCAGGCTTTTGCCGACCAGGGCGTGAACTTAGCCAATGTCAATACGATTGCCCTTGGTCTTGGTAACAGGAACAATCCGTTAGCTGGCGGTTCAGGTACGATGTACTTTGATGATATTCGGCTGTATCCCCCGGCACCGTAAGCCCTGTGATTTAGTTAGCAATTAGAATTGTGTGATCGATATAGCAGATTTGTGCCAATTCGGGGCTTATGCCGATTGATTTCGGTATAGGCCCCGTTTGTTTTCATAAGCATTAAGGTTGACACGCCCTCCCTTCTCCTAATCCACTCGCTCCGCAGTAAGCGCCTCAGTTGTGTTGTTTAATATCTACCTTATGCTGTTAGAGCCGCGTGTCGAGCACTGCTTGCCAGGGCTTCTTTTACCCGTTCCGGGGTCATGGGAAGTTGAAACAGTCTGGCGCCCGTTGCATCGTAAATAGCGTTGGCAATAACGCCACCCATACAAATAATGGACGGCTCTCCGCCTCCCTTTGAAGGAGAATCGTCCGCTTTTATCAGCACTGTTTCGATTTGGGGCGCCCACGAGAAACGAGGCAGCTTATAACTACCGAAGCTTAAATCAAGAATCCTTCCACCCTTGAAGTGGACTTCTTCGGTTAGCGCGTAACCCAGCCCCATCGTGATGCCACCTTCGACCTGCAACGTGGCTCCTTCAGGATTAATCACAAGGCCGATATCCTGGGCACATACTACGCGCTTAACCTGCACGCCTCCAGTTTGCTTATCGACCTTAACCTCTGCTATAAGGACCACAGGCACATTCACGTCAGAACCACAGGCTATCCCGAAGCCGCGGCCGCTGGGGCCCTTTGCCGGGGTCCAACCAAATTTTTCTGCTGCAGCTTTAAGGACTCTTCGCATCCGCTCGTCGGTAATATTCTTTAGGCGAAACTCCAAGGGATCCATCCCTGCTCTGGCGGCCATAACGTCAATGTGCGATTCTCGGGCAAAGCTGTTGGTGTTGTTGTCGGGCGCACGCCAGGGTCCCGTGCCGATAGTATGCATTTTCTCGCCATTCCGCAGATCTCTACAAACGGTGGTACGATGATGCGGCACGTTGTAGAACAGCTGAGCGCCTCGCCCACCCATGCCGTAGATGTTATAATCCCACGAAACTATCTTGCCTGAATTCGTGAGCCCCGACTTTATCTTAACAACTGCCGCGGGCCTAAACGTGTCATAGAAAAACTCATCGGCACGGCTCCAAACAAGCTGGACGGGTTTCTTCGCTATCTTTGCCAGCTTTACCGCCTGTATAGCCTGGCCATTGCTGATCTTTCCTCCAAATCCGCCTCCTACGAAAGGAGCAATAACGCGGACGTCCTCGATAGGAATGTCCAGCTCACCGGCTAACTGACGCTGAATGCCGAAAGGCGTTTGAGTTGACGCCCAGACCGTAACTTTGCTGCCTTCGAACTGTGCCAAGGCAGTGTGCGTTTCTATCGCAGCATGTGAAACGTAGCTGTTCAGGTACGTCTGCTCAACCATATCCTGGGCGAGCCTCTGTCCGCTTTCGATGTCACCATCCTTCTCAGTTACTCTGCCGTCCGCAGCATTATCCACGAAATAATCGAAGACACTCTTATCGTCAAAACGCGCTTCCGGGATGTCATATTCGGCTTTGATTTTCGTCAGGGCTTTCTCAGCTTCGTCGGGATTCTTGTGGAGAACAGCAATCAAATCACCGTCCCGGACCACTTGAAAACCCTCGATTTTGTCAACCGCTGAAGTATCGAGGCTCTTCAACTTAGCACCGTGAGCCGGAGGCCGAAGGACCTTTGCGCACACCATGCCGGCTACGCGGATGTCCCCCGCAAAGCGGGCCTTCCCCGTGACGTGCTCCAAGGCATCTATCCGGTTGTGAGGTTTTCCTATTACATTGAGTTCTGATACAGTCTTTACCTGGGTTTTCTGCTCCAGACGCCTCTCAATCCTTTTTCCTTTCGCTAATTGAGCGTAGGTAACCTTACGTTGCTTTCCAGTTCTGTCAAATACGACCCCGTCTTTTACATCCAACCGGTCTTTCGGTACCTTGAGACGCACGGCTGCCAATCCCATCAGGACTGCCCTGGCTTCAGCTCCGGCCGCTCTGAGAACAGGTCCAAAGTACGGAGTGGTCATGGACCCCCAGGTACCCGCATCGTACGGACAGAGGGCCGTGTCTCCCATAACCATATCAACCGATTCCAGAGGCACATCAAGCTCGTCAGCTAAGGTCTGGGCCAAGGAAGTCATTGCTCCCTGCCCCAATTCGACTTTTCCGGTGAAACACGCAACTCTGCCATCTTCACCAATACGAAGATAAGCATTAAAGTCAGGACGTTCCTTTTTGCCGCGGCTCCGTCCATCCACCGTGGACGCTTCGCCTACGGTGAAGAGGATTATGATTCCACCACCTATGCTCTGCAGGAATTCTCGACGGCTAAGTGGGTAGAGACCATTGTTACAGTCAGACTCGCTAACCTTAAATTCATCCTTATTCATCTTTACCTGGCTCCTTTCATTTCTTGAGCTGCAGATTCGATAGCTCGGATAATTCGAAGATGTGCGCCGCATCTACATAAGTTATAGTCCATGTTCTGAATGATTTCTTCTTTGGTAGGCTGAGGATTCCTCAATAACAGACTATAGGCATTGAGGATCATACCCGGTGTGCAGAAACCGCACTGAAGGGCATCATGCTTTACGAATGCTTCCTGAATTGGATGCAGTTCCCCGTTCTTTGCCAGTCCCTCGATGGTAAGAACGTTTTTACCTTTGATGCTCCCGATCGGAACCACACAAGACCGGACGGCCCTATCGTCAATTATAACAGTGCAGGCGCCGCACAGGGCTTTTCCACAACCATATTTTGTTCCCGTGAGACCTAAGTCAGTGCGCAAAACCCACAAAAGCATCCGCTCGCTATCTACTGTCAATCTTGTAGGTTTTCCATTGAGTTTGAAAGAAATCTTCTCCACCATATTGACCTCCCTTTTGATTAAGATTATCGCCAAGTATCCATTCAGCCGGTATAGCTTTACATTCAACTATCGGATTAATATGACTATTTCATAAAAAGACCATTTCTTATTGCAACATTATCTTATACAATAAATAAGGAACCCTGCAAGAAATAAATTTAACTTAAAGAATAGGAAAATATTATTCTTAAACTATGAATGACCTGGAAGTATATAAAAAGGCAATATCCGTTCTTAGCAGGGGCGAAAATATTGCTGTGATAACAGTGATATCCACAATTGGCTCGACTCCTGGAAAAATTGGCTATAAGATGCTCGTTTGGGGCAAAAATGGAGAAACTATAAGCACCGTAGGTGGAGGATTGACTGAAGCTAATGTCATTAATATAGCCAAAAAAATCCTGCCTAAGACGGAAAACCAAGTAGCCAAATTTGACCTCGATGGAACTGAAGATGACGAAAAAGGAATATGCGGAGGGTCAATAGAGCTTCTTATTGAAACCTTTGATAAAAAAAGTCTGCCCTTATTCAAAGAGCTTTCAGCCGTTATCGAGAACGGAGTCTGGGGTGTTCTTGTTTCAATTATTTGTCCCAACAAGGCTCCTGAAAAAATCCTTCTAAGAAGTATCGAGAAGCTTGATGCTGCCGCTAACATTCATTTTTCCCCGGAAGTCATTGTATCCATAAAAGAGCTCGTGGCTAAAAAACGTCCTGCAAAAAAGACGTTGGAGGATGGAGTAGAAATATTTATCGAAACCATCGCCGAACAACCGATGGTTTTCATTTTTGGCGCAGGACATCTGTCCTACCATATATCAAGGTATGCACAATCCGTAAATTTTCGAGTTACGGTATGTGATAACAGAGTCGAATTTGCAAACAAAAACAGATTTCCAGATGCGAGTAATATTATCGTTGAAGGCTATGAAGGAATTTTCGATAAAATTGACATCAACAAGAACTCATATATCGTTATTGTTACCCAGGGACATAAATCCGATGAAATAGTGCTCGAAAGAGCTGTTAAGACAAACGCAAAATATATCGGAATGATAGGGAGTAAGAGAAAGACACTTACTATTCTAAAAAAACTTCACGAAAGGGGAATTCCGATAAGAACACTTGAGAGGATATATTCTCCTATTGGTATTTCGATAGGCGCATTTACCCCTGAAGAAATTTCTCTAAGCATAGTTTGCGAGCTGATAAAAATAAGAAGGCTTGGAGATACGCCCGAAACAAATCATATGAGAATAACCCTTTCAGAAGAGCTGCAAGAAGGAAATTTATGATAAACGCAATAGTATTAGCTGCCGGCGAATCCAAACGAATGGGGAAGTCAAAGCCCTTATTAAGGTTTAATGATAAAACGTTTTTAGACCAAATTATCTCAACAATTAGAGTCTCCGATGCAGACAGAATCACCGTAGTCCTTGGTGCAAAAGCTGAAATGATAAAAAATTCGATTGATTCATCCGGAACCAATATTGTTATAAATAAAGATTATCAAAGAGGACAGCTTTCGTCTTTGATCGCGGCAATAGGGGACACCCCGCAAGAGACGGACGCCATCCTTGTCTGTTTGGTGGACAATCCCTTTATTACCAAAGAGGTTATTAATAAGATTATCGCCAAATTCAAGGAGACGAATAA
>JBDRTM010000620.1:0-6827 GCA_043824065.1 Planctomycetota bacterium
GTGGAAAATTCGGTGAAATGGGTACTTTTCAGTCTTGATTCTGGTGCCGTTTCAACTATTTACTGATATGAGTGCCTTGTTTTGCTCATGACGAATTGACTCAGGATAATCCGCAGGTTGTACAAGAAGTGTGTGGTTTGCGTTGGAAGATTGAGTGGTTTCACCGAGAAAATGACCAACCGAGTTGTGCAAAGGTCTCTATATGTCGGGTCAAGCATGATTTGCTGTCGGATTACTTGCGTCAACAATTAAAATCACCCCAGAATCAAGATGTTAATTGCATAAGTCCTAAGATGATGTTAAGGGAGGACATTCACTGTGATTAAGAAGAAAAGCGTACTGCTGATTGGTAATTACCCACCACCTTTTGGCGGCGTGCCCCGGCACATTGAGTATCTGGTACCAGATCTTGTGGCAGGAGGCTATGAAGTTCATGTGCTGTCTGGTGGTCATACCGGCATAGAGAAGCGCCCCGGCTATACGGTGTATAAATTCAATCGCCAAGATCGTTTCAGGGCTTTGCTCAAGGATTGGAACAAAAATCTCTATGTGTGGCAGCGCTATTTTCAGACTTTTGGCTGGTCTTTTCATCAGGTGAGTTATTTTTTGTCCTTGATTTCGCTTGGGAGACAGATTATCCGGCAATATGATGTTTCTATTATCAAAGCCTATAACCTTTCAAGTTATGCGCCGATTGGAGCAGTTCTGAGCAGCGAACTTAATCTTCCACTTGTAGTTTCCAATTTTGGCGAATACTACAGCAATCCCGAATTTTTTAGGAAGCATATTGCGCTTGTTCAGTTTGTTGCGAAACAAGCCACCCGCAGGTTAAGCATGACTCAGCATTGTGCCGCCATCTATAAAAAATTCGGGGTTGATCTTCCATGCGAGATTGTGCATTATGGGATCGACTTGAAGTTATTTGAGCCCAGGAACACTGGACACGCACTTCTTCAGGAGTTGGGTATTAAGCCAGAGGAGAAGATGATTCTCTTCTTGGCTAGAATGACCCGAGAGATGGGTTTGGATGTTTTCATCGCTGCCGTCAAGAATCTCCTCAGGCAAAGTCCAGGTCTGAAAATAATCATTGGTGGCAAGCCGGAAGAGCTTTTGGGTAAGGCGCTAAAACTTCAGGCAGAATACCCCGGCAATGTCTTTGTGCGTCCTAACATTCCCAACGCGGATTTGCCCCATTACTATGGCGCTGCAACTGTGGTAGCTGTTCCCACTTTAGGTGACCGCGCGGGTGGGAGTCTAAGCGCTGCGGAGGCGAGCGCCACAGCTAAGCCAGTAGTGGCTAGCCGGGTGGGGGGTGTACCCGAGTTCGTAGTAGACGGCCAGACTGGTTTGCTGGTTCCGCCGGGCGACCCCGACGCTCTCGCCGCAGCTCTCTGGCAGGTTTGTAGTGACGAAAACTTGGCTCATCAGATGGGGAGTGCTGGCCGTGCTTTTGCCGAATCTAATTTTGACAAGGCACATACCAATAAGAGAATTCTGGAAATCTTTAACGAGATACTTTTTTAATACCAAAATGATCATCCGTAACTCTTTAGCAAATCTCTTGGGTCAACTCTTATATCCTATACTTTCTATCTTGCTAGTTCCTTTCTATATTCATTACCTAGGGCTGGAAGGCTATGGACTGGTTGGCTTTTTTTCAATGCTGGTGGCCTTGCTCGGGGTGTTCACGAAGGGTTTGGGCTCAGCGCTTCAGCGTGAGTTCGCTCGCCGGGACGGCTCTCCGGATTTGCACCCTTCTTTGCGCCGGCTCTTGCGAACCTTTGAGCTGGTTTACTGGGGAATAGGGATTGTTTTGGGAGCGGGATTAGTTACTTTTTCAGGACTGGTCAGCACCCATTGGATTCAAGTCAAAAGTATCACTCCCGGTACCATCCAGGCGTGTTTGCTGTTGATTTCACTGCGTATTGCACTGGCTTTTCCCAACAGTGTTTATCAGAGTGTATTTGTTGGAATGCAGCGGCAGGTGTTGGGCAATGCTTTGAATGTAGGCGTTGCACTGGCAAGCGCCGCGGCGGGCGTAAGCGCAGTGCTGGTGTGGCGGTCGGTTGTTGCATTCTACATTAGCGACTTGGTCACGACTGCCGGGTATTTGTTATTGTTACGACATTGGTCTGAGAAGGTGCTGCCTTTACCCAAAGCATCGTTGCCGGCCAGTTTTGATTGGCTGGAAGTCAAAGCACTCTGGCGCATATCGGTTGAATTGATATGGACCAACGGAATTGGCTTAATTGTGACCCAGTTAGACCGAGTGATTATCAGCAGTCTGCTACCGGTGGCGAGACTGGGGGTCTATAATGCCGGCATAGCTGGCGGACGGCTGCTGGGAATGTTTTACAATCCTTTTTTGACAGCCGTTTATCCGCAGACATGTCAGTTGGCGCACAAAGGGGAACCTCGAGAGTTAGGGAGACATCTTATCCGCAATTCCAAGGTGGTTTTGATCGTCTGCATGACATTTGGCTTGCCGATTTCTTTCTTTGCGCCGGAGATTCTTGAACTCTGGACGCGGAACGCCATCGTGGTCAAAGAGGGGACGGCCGTCATGGCGCTCTATGTATACGGTAACATCTTCATTTCCCTGGCGGGCGTGTTTTACCAGGGACAGATGGCGTTGGGCAAAATGCGCTATGGTGTGTTTTATAACACAGTGGCCTTGATCTGGTATCCTGTAACCATGTGGTTTTTCGTGAGCAGAATGGGACTGGTTGGTGCAGCCTGGGCCTGGGTGCTCTACTGCGGAGTGGCATGGTTGTACAATACGATTATCATGCTAATCGTGTTGTTGAAGAGCAACGAAGTGGTTAAGTATCTAAAGACGATTGCTTTGATGTCTGGAGCAGGTGTTGCATTGGCTTTTCTGACACGCTATGGAGCGAACTATTTTTTCCCCGATTGGATATGGGGGCGTGTGTTTGTGGCAGGTTTGGGCGCTGTCATTACAGGCGGGGTTGGTTATATGTACTGTTTTATTTTACCCCCCAAAGACACACAATTTGACAGTATCTCATAATGTACTTATTCATATGACTAAAACTGTCCTTCTACGAAAAAATATAAAAATGAGGTTGGCTTGTGAAAATTCTTAGTTTAATCCCCGCCCGAGCAGGTTCCAAGCGTGTATCCAACAAAAACATCCTTCCGCTGGGTGGGAAACCGTTGATCGGTTACACTATCGAGGCAGCAGAAAAGTCGCGCCTTGTGACGGGTATTCTTGTATCAACCGATTCCGAAGAAATTGCTGCTGTAGCAAGACAGTATGGTGCCGAAGTTCCGTTTCTTCGTCCCGCCGCAATCGCCCAGAGCGATTCGACTGAAATGCAATTTCTTGAGCATGCTCTGGATTGGCTCTCGAAACATGAAGGATATAGCCCCGACCTGATAGTCCTCCTTTATCCGACTTCTCCGTTCCGAAAGCCGGAGTCCATTGACAAGGCAATCGAAACGATATTGGCTCATCCTGAGGCCGATTCCTTGCGTTCGGTCCGGCTATGTTCAGAGCACCCATACAAGATGTGGGTCAGGGCGGGGAAGTATTTAAAACCATTTGTAAAAACAGCCAACCAGAACAGCCACACTCTCTCATATCAACTCCTTCCGACGGTTTATATCCAGAATGCAAGTATTTACATCACGAAACCTGCAACGATACGAGAAAAGGGTTCTCCAACCGGGGATATCATCGTTCCCTTTATTATGGACGAACTTGAATCGCTGGATATCAACACGCCTCTTGATTTTAGATTTGCTGAAATGCTTATCAAAGGATGACTCTGATCAAGAAAATTGCGAATTTACTGACAGCAAAATAGCAGCAAAACATACAATTATGATTAAAAAGCAAGTCAAAAAGATACTGAGAAATACTTTTGGTTACGGTTTGCATCCAAGTTGGAAAAAGATGCTGAGGAAAGATGCTTTGCAGTGGGAATTCGCCCAGGCTGGAGCCAAGTATGGTACAAAAATACTGCTTGCCACAAGCACTGGCGGATATGCGCCAGGGACAGTTGTTGAGAGCATGCTAGCAGTTGCCTTGACCTTGCGGGGCGCCCAAGTACATATTCTATTATGCGATAAATTTCTGCCAGCGTGTATGCGGGCAGAATTCCATCAATTCCCTGATCTGAAAGAATTTTCTCTTCATGGTCCTTCTCGGCTTTGCAGGACATGCTTTGCGCCAGCTGATAAAATGTACCGGTCTTTAGATGTGACAGTGCATCAATACAGTGATTTGGTTACGCATAAGGAGATACAGGAAGCCCAGAAATTGTCTTTGACTATTCCCTACGCAGAAATTAGTAGTTATAAATTAGATGAACTTGCCCTAGGTGAACACGCTATGGCTGGTGCGCTACGCTTTTATGCTCAAGGCGATATAGATGGTGCTCCTTATGTCGAAACTATTCTGCGGCGATATTTTTACGCATCGCTTTTAACATTTCATGCAACTTCCAGGCTATTCAATACCTTTAAATTTGTAACTGCATGTTTCCATCATGGAATCTACGTGCCCCAAGGGATTATTGGGGAAGTCGCGCGGCAGCGCAGTGTTAACGTTGTCAATTGGAATCCGGCCTATAAGAAGCAATGCTTTATTTTTACTCACGGCGATACATATCATCATAAACTATTGGACGAACCTACGACGAATTGGGAGAACATTGAATGGACTCCAGAAATTGAATCTGATATTTTGTCGTACTTAAAAAGCCGTTGGCAAGGGACACAAGACTGGATCTGGTTTCACAAAAATCCTTGCGAAGAGATTACAAAAATTGCTGCAAAATTGGGGGTGGATTTTTCTAAACCATGTATCGGGATGTTAACCAATGTCATATGGGACGCACAGTTGCATTATCGGGCCAATGCGTTTCCCAATATGATCGACTGGACTATAAGCACAATTAATTATTTTGCAAAACGCCCTGATTTGCAATTAATCATTAGGATCCATCCAGCAGAAATTCGAGGAACTATCCCCTCTCGCCAACCTTTGCTATTTGAAATTCAAAAAACCTTCCCCAATCTCCCAGCGAATGTCTTCATAATTCCTCCTGAAAGTGAGATAAGTACATACGCCGTGATGTTTAAGTGCAATGCAGTCATTATCTATGGCACCAAAACTGGCGTTGAACTTTCCAGCCGCGGGATGCCTGTTATCGTTGCGGGCGAGGCGTGGATTCGCGGCAAGGAACTTACTATGGATGCCAGTTCTCCCAAGGAGTACTTTGAATTATTGAACCGATTACCTTTATCTGACGGGTTGAGCGCAAATGACACCCAACGTGCGCTTAAGTATGCATACCATTTCTTCTTCCGACGCATGATTCCCTTGTTTTTTATAACACCTCAGCCTGGGGATTGGCCGCCATACAGATTAGCGCTGACTAATCTGGAGGAATTGCTTCCAGGTAAGAGTCTTGGCCTGGATGTTATTTGTGATGGCATCTTGACTGGAAGTGAATTCATCTATCCTGCTGAAAAGGTTTTAAGGAAGAACCAAAGCCAAATTCAAGGCAAGCCCAGGTTGTGATTCTGCAGAACGCTTGATCGACTGACCTTAAAGATATCACGCTATGACACCAAGTATGAATTACAGTAGCCCAAATCGAGTACAAACTGAAACCATCCAGCAGCCTATCTCATTTGCCAGACGAATTGATTTGGTGCTTCTGGGGCTTTTGTTCTCGTTTATTTTGTTGTACCGATTGCAGTTAGTGGCTGGCTGGATAACTGTTTTTCGGGTACGGGAAGTTCTCTATGCCTTTCTCTATATTCGTGTGTTTCTCTTTTGCAGGCCACGGATGACGAAAATTTTATTTCTGGTTCTCTTGTATCTTGGCTATTGTTTGTTTGTTGGGATTCATACTTTTTATTTATATGGAGCTGAGATGGCAATCAGCGGCTTTATGCGTTTTGTCAATGTGGCTCTGCTGGCTCCTCTTGCCGCTATTATGATTACACATAAACAGCAACTGAAAATATTTATAAAAATCTGGCTGGCAGTTGCTTACTTGGGGGCAATTTCCGGAATCTACCAATTCATGGGTGGAGATCTGTTTGCGATAACTGAAGGTTATAAGCACTTTCGAGGCGAAAGCATACGATATATGACGCTATTAGGCGAACCAAATATCGGAGGAATGGCATCTCCAATTGTTTTGCTTGCAGCTGTCTATGTTTTGCGAAATCCCATATGGAAGATCATTACTGCAGTTGTGTCGATAGTGTTGTTGTTTCTGAGTGTTTCTAAAGCCGGATTAGCAGGTATTACCCTGGCTATCTTTTTGATTGTCTATTATGAATATAAAAAAACCGGGCATCTTATTGGAAAGAAATTAGTAAGAAATATGATGTATTCAATTTCATTAATTTGTCTTGGAGTAGTAATATTTCTAATTATATCAATTAATAATCCTGTAATAATGGAAAAAATACAAGAGTATTCACGAACTGCTATTACAGCAGTAATTGGCGGAGGTGATCGTGTTGATATCTCTCCAAGTTTGGTCGATGATTTACTAACTAGAGTATTTACGATGACGCTGGATGGTATAGAGATTGCCAAAAGGGAAAGTAGTTTCTATCCTTTTAATGCAATGTTTGGAAGCTCATTTGGAATTGCGGGAACTGCTGCAGAAGAACTCAGGGGGCAAGATTCTGTAATAACCCCGCACAATGGTTTTTCAGAAATTTATTTTGTCGGTGGAATATTAATGTTATTTTTGTTCCTGGTAATACTCTTTTTCGTTTTCAGGCGTCTTTGGTGGCTAGCACAGGGGGATAACTTGTTTACTGCACTGTTGGCT
>JBDRTM010000621.1:0-11145 GCA_043824065.1 Planctomycetota bacterium
GCAAGTCGGAAAACAGAAGTTCTGTCCTCTGTCTTCCGTCCTCTGTCTTCCGTCCTCTGTCTTCTGTCCTCTGTAACTTTAGGCACTTTCCTGACAACCAAACACCATTTAAGCCTACCAGCAAAAAATATAACCACCGCACCGCTCAATTACAAGCCAAAAGGATTATTAGCTTGATTATCTCGGCCAGCCGGGTAGTAAGCTCACTATAAATCTTCACTTTTTGAACTATGTTATTTCTTGTAATAAAGTTTCTAACCCGGTAAAATACTGCGGATTTATGTGTTTCGCAAAAGGCCAATTTATGCCCTCGGTAATGAAAAATTGCATATAAGGAGGAACCACAATGCAAACCAACAAAAACTGTACCAAATCCGGCTGTCCCTTCACAATGAATCGTCGTAGCTTCCTGACGACCGCAGGCACTATGGCTGTGGCTACGAAGATTGGCCTGCTTGACTTTGCTTCATCGCTGTACGCTGCACAGACAAAGCCCTCCAGGAAACCGCGTATCCAGGCCGTCTTTGCCCGCCCGAAGATCGAAAAATACTGGATGGGCTGGCCCCGGCGCCGCATACGACATCGAAGCCCGCCAGCGCCAATACACAGAAATACTCACCTCCGCCGCCAAAAAGTTCGGTGTCCAGCTTGACGTCAGGAGTGAGCCTCTCGACAGCGATAACGCTGTCAGCGCATACCTCGAGCAGCTCAAGAAAGCTCCGCCGGATGGGCTGGTCGTTACCTGCATGTGCCTGCACCACGGTGCCTCCGGTTCGTGGCCTCACGTCAACAACATCGCCAAGAACAGGGGCAAAATCCCGACCATTGTCTTCAGTCCTATGGGTACCTCTTTTACCTCACACCTCCAGGGGACCCGGAATATCGACGGCGTCTTCACTGCTGCAACACAGGACCTTAACTGGCTGACCTTCGGCATGCGGATGCTGAAAACCATCTGGGAAATGAAAAACACCCGAATCTGCATCATGGCAGGCAACAAGACCGAGGACCGAAAGCTTGACGTCATTGGCACCACGCTTCACTACATCCCCCGCAAACGCTTCCCCGAGGAGTTCAACAAGGCCAAGACCACCAGCGAGATGCGAGATATTGCCGACTACTACACTAAGCAAGCCAAGAAGATTGTCGAGCCGAACAGGCAAGATATTCTTAACGCCGCAAAGAGCTACGTCGTGGCCAAACGTATCATGGCCGCCGAGAACTGCCAGGGCATCTCGATGGATTGTTTGGGTCTGATTGGGAGTCGACTAATCCCCTGTCCCCCCTGCATCGCCTGGCTGCGGCTCAATGACGAAGGCTCTGTCGGCTGCTGCGAAGCCGACTGGAACGCCGCTATCTCTCTGCGGCTCACGAGCCTTCTGTGCAACCGGCCCGGCTTCATGCAGGACCCAGCACCAAACACCACCAGGAACACCCTGATGGGCGCCCACTGCTCCTGCCCAACCAAGCTCGACGGCTTCGACAAGCCACCCGAGCCTTTAATCCTCCGCAACCACTCTGAATCTACGCTCGGCGTTTCGCCCCAGGTGCTCTGGCGTATCGGCCAAAAGGTTACCATTATGGAGTTCAACGGCCCGGACAAGATCATCCTCGGCACAGGCCGGGTGCTTCGCAACATCGAGACCCCACCCGCCGGAGGCTGCCGCACTTCCGTCGAGCTTGAGCTGGACGATGTAGCCGACTGTCGCGACACAAAAGGCTTCCACCAGCTTTTCCTATACGGCGACCTGGAGCTCCCACTAAAAGCATACTGCCAGCTCGCTGGGATAAAGGTCGAGCACATCTGATGATTGGACGGCAGGTACAATTTGAAAAAGCTCTGTAGAAAAGACAACATGTAATTTCTACAGAGCGTGCTCAAAGCCAAAAGATTATTGGCTGCCTCTGTAAATGTGCACGGCGATGTCGTCGGTAAATGCCGGCAGCCGGATTGATACATCACCGTCCCCTATATCCGGGTGGTAAGTCATCAGTATACCTTTATCCGGCTTGACAACATCCATTCTGTAACTGCCACCGGACAGAGAAAGACCTTTGAGTTTTAGAACCCGGCTCTCAAATTTCACGCCCTCTTTGGCGGTCGCCGAGGAACAATAGGCAACGGCCTCTTTTTTCGAGGACAGCACATACTTATGACTGCCGGGGCCGGACTCAATCGTGCCGTTGAACCACAGGTTCGGGTAATCGGTCAGACTGTCCCAGAATGCTTTCAGCACCAATGCCTCGTCCTCGAACTTACTCCGGCCGTTCGGATTGTAATTATGCGGGAACTCCGGCAGGTCCTCCGAGGAGAAACCTATTCTCGGCTTCATATACAAATCCATCTGCTGGCACTTGGCCATCATAAATTTCCACATATACTTCCTGGTGTGCACCCGTTGTTCCGGATGTATATAGCTGTACTTTTGCCCGTCGTCATCCCAGCTTTCCTGCGGTATGTACGGCTTTTTATATTTAATTCGCCAATTCCTGGCGTTGGCAACTGTGTGCTTTTTGCCGTAAACCAAAAGATTAAAATATGGCCGGGTGAATATCCAGTCTCTCTGCGCCTCGCTCAACCCGCCGGTATCCATCCCAAAAATCGCCGGCTTACCAGGTTGGAGTTTGATACTGTGATTACGCACCGCCAGAGCCATTTCTTCAATCCACGATTGCATCTTTGACCACTCACGGTGATGCTCTTTAATTTCGTGCACGAGGTCATAATAAACGTTGTCCAAATCAGCCGTCACTTCGACGAGTTTTTTGAACCAGGCTTTTTGCGCATTCACAAGACCGGTCTTTTTATCCGCCACAGAGTGATATATCGCATAGCGGTTCTCCAAGTCCGGCCACAGATGGTCCGTAAATGAGTTCACATTGTTTGCAGGATTAAAGAAATGTCCCGGCCAGTCAATATCTGACTTATTCCGCCCGGGAGTATCGCCTGCCCGCAACTGCCAGCCGTTCCACATCAACAAGTGAATGATAATGCCTTTGGATTCGAGGTATTCGCACTGTCGCCGAAAGCGCCGCCAGTATCGCTCGTCAAATTTAGTTAGGTCGAATTGTCGGCTTCCGCGTCTTGTTTCTTTATACGGGAACAACATATTATCCAAAGACCCGCCGTTTTCTTTCGTAAACTTCTCAATATGCTTCCAGCTCAAAGGCGGATAGGCCCGAATATGGTTAATCCCCTGCTCAGCACCCCAATCGGCCCAAAGCTTATAGTCATAAGCATCCTCTCCCGCATAAAAAATAAAGTCCGACAGCCCCCCAAAGGACAACAATGGCTTGCCGTTGTGGGTAAAGTAAACTTTCTCAGTACTGCTTTTTTCCAGCCTCAGACCTTCACCGGCCCAGGCCCTCACCGCTGTTGTCAGAATTAGCACCACAACAATCCAAATAAATGCGATTCTTTCAATATTTCTGTTCATAAGTTTCCCTTCCGCACTAAGTTCGCTACTTCATTAGATCGTAGCAGATCAGGCACTCCTTGAAGCGGAGGTAAAGCTTGCCGTTAGCAACAACAGGAACGGTCCAAGCGTAATCGCGGGTGTCGGGGATCGCTCCGCGGAACTCGGTGACTTTCTTGAAGGCCTTCGGATTGGGTCCAACCAGAAACAGGTCCCCGCGGTTGCTCAGGCAGAGCAGGTGCCTGTCAACAAGGACCATTGTTCCACATCCCACCTGTTCTCCCGCTGACCACATCAGTTTGCCGGTCTTGAGCTCGACGCACTGGAGCTCGCCTTTGCCGGTACTCATCCCCGAATAGCAGTAGATGTATCCGTCCAGAATGATCGGGTCAGAGTGAAGCGAGGCGATGATCTTATCTTTCCAATGTTCCCAGACCTTGGTAGCTTTCGTTCCGGCGACCCTGACCAGCTTACACCCGCCGCCTCCGTAACCGGAGGTGATGAAAACCGTATCGCCGTCCACCGCCGGAGTGGTGGCGAAGATGTCGAGCTTGCACCACCAGGGTGATTCCCAGATTTTCTTGCCGGTCCTGGGATCGAGGCCGGCGATTCTTCCAGGCGTGTTTCCGTCGCGCCCCTCACCGCCAGCACCGTTAAAGACAAGAATCTGGTCTCTTCCATTCAGCCTGGCGAGGATGGGAGATGCGTAACCCGCGACTCCGGTGATATTTGATTTCCAAACCACCGCGCCGTTTTTCTTGTTGAACGCAATCGTCTGGGCTCCTCCACCACCCTGAACAATGACCAGCTTCTTATAGACCAGGGGGGAACTCGAGTGACCATAAAGAGGCGTTAGGCCGCCTTTGTCATGGACATTTCTTATCCACTTTAGTTTTCCATCTTTGAGGTCCCAGCACGACAGATGGCCCATCCTGCCGAAGGTGTAAACCTTGTCACCGTCTATGTAAGGCGTGGCGCGGGGACCGCCGCCCCAAAGGCTATCTCCGGGCGCGGCGTATTGTTTCTTCCAAAACAGCCTCCCCGTATCGGCGTCGAAGCAGAAAACTACGTCCTTGTCCTCGCGCCGGCCGGGAACGACCACCTTGCCGTCCTTGACGGACACCGCCGACCAGGTATCGAGCTTGCTGTTCTTTGCCTGGAGCCCGTTGTATTCCCAGACCTTTGTCAGCCCGCCCGACCAGTCCTTCCTGATCCCCTTGACGTGGCTTTTGCCATCGCTATTCGGCCCGCGCCAGCAGGGCCAGTCCATACCTTGTGCGTTAAGTGCAAGGAGCAAACAGAATCCTACAACTTTCACAATGCTAAGCTCGAATCCTATTTTCATTCCTTTGTTATCTTCCTAACCCGATTTCTTTGGGTCTCGGGAGAAAAGACGTACTGGATTTTGACCGTGTCGCCTTTCTCGACACCCCTGGCGCTTTCGCGAGCCTCGGGATCGAAACAGAAAAACTGCATACTTGTGGTCTTGCCTACCTCGTTAGCATTTCCCGCCTCGATCTCGACCAAGGTCCGGCAGGGAGTGGCCCGAACGACTTTCCCTGTTACCTCTTTCAACATAGCAGTCTTCTTACCGTCATCGGCGCCGCTGTCGTGTGAGGTTACGGTCGCGCACCCAACCGCCGAGAAAAGAATCGCCAGGCTCACCACCATGGTCAACAACCCCGTAGTTGAGGCACTTTCAGCAAGAATAGTAAGTTTGAAATTCGTGTTCATTAGTTCCTCCTTATTCCAATTCTATTTGTTGCCGAATAATTAACCTTGTCATTCCTGCGAAAGCAGGACTCCAGTCCTTTCGATATCAATAATACTACCCAAATCATCTCAAATTTCAACTTTCTTCCTCCTGTCTTCCGTCATCCAACTTTAGCTCACTTCCTGCTGAACCCTGGCTCTCGCACGGCTGGTAGGCATTTTAATTTACTTTAGCTCACTCCACAGCCCGTAGCCTGCGATATCTCACACCACTTTGACTATTCGTTCTCAGGTTCAACAGCGCGGCAGATGTCTTTGCCGCAATGCTGGCATTTACCCTTTAGGATCAGTTCGTCTTGTCTCATTTCTGCTTTCTCAAGGACAATGGGGACTGAACCCAAGCATCTACTGCAGAATACGTTGCAGAGGATTTCCCGCTGTGCCCATTCTGGAATAACCTTCCAGCGTTTCTCGGCGTCCGCTGTGAATGGATTGTGTGGTTGAATTGGTCTTATCATTTTATACCAGCCGTAGGGTGGGGCTTGCCCCACCAATTCTAAATTCTTAATTCCACCTGTCATTCCTGCGTAAGCAGGAATCCAGCCATGTAGCCTTGTAGCCTGCGATATCTCGAACCTGTCCCTAATTTATAAAAAAACAAATAACGGATGATAACGCGCCGGCTAACCGGCGCCCTTTTAGGCCGACCCTCTCAAGCAAAACGTTAGCAACCCGTAACTGATTTTGTTTTATTTATCAAGCAAACACACCCGTAAATCGCCATTAAGAAAACAGGTATCGCTGGACCCGCAATTAATGGCTTCAGTATCGGATTAAATGAGGTCATGCCAATTCTGCCGGCATTGTCGCCCAATGAGATGACTCCACCATTTTCAACACGCAATGCGGCCCCTTCAGATGCTGTAATCAGATAACTATCCGATGGAAAGAGGGTCTTGGATACCATAATTGTACTGAATACTAACCATGCTATACAAATTACAAGAATAAACAGCAATACCCATCCAATTGCCCTTTTAGGATTTTATGATAGCCCTACAACCGCCAGGGTGCGCGCATAGTCCTCGCTATCATTTTATCCGCTTCCGGGTCATTGATGAAGCGTTCGGCCTTCGGGTCCCACCTTAACGGCCGTTTGAGCCAGTATGCAATATTACCCAAATGGCAGACCGTAACCGAACGACATCCAACCTCGGCGTCACTGGCCGGTCTTTCGCGGGTTTTAATACATTGCAGAAAATTATCCGGATGGTTCTTGCTTTCATACAGATGTATTTCATCAGGGCCGATTTTTTGTCTGACCAGATTTTCCGGCTCTGTTATCAAGTGGTCACGGCTAACCTCAATTTCCCCTTCGGTCCCGGTAAACAAAACGCCCGGCACCTCTTTGCTTATCTTATCGCGCATCATAATAGTGCCGTTGGCGTATTTGTAGGTTAGCACCTTGTAGTCCCTGCCGTCCGGCGGTATAATTTCCACCGGCCCGCTTTCGTCCATCCCCATTGCCCACTGGGCGGTATCGAACATATGCGCCCCCCAGTTGGTCATCTCACCGCCCGAATAATCTCGATAGCCCATCCACCCGCCGGGTGCAATCTTCGAGGTATAAGGCCTCCAGGGAGCCGGACCTAACCACATATTCCAGTCAAGCCACTTCGGCTCCGGTTCCCCAGGCGCATTACACGACCATTGAGGCGGCCCGCCCACATTGACCGTTATCGATTTCACTTCACCTATGTACCCATTGCGAACCAGCTCACAGGCAAAACGAAATTCCCGCCAAGAACGCTGCTGAGTACCTGTCTGGAATATCCGCCCGTATCTTTTAACCGTATCAGCCATCTCTCTGGCCTGCCTGATAGTAAGCGACAGCGGCTTCTCACAGTAAACGTCCATACCGGCCTTGACCGCAGCGATAGATGTCAGAACATGCCAGTGGTCCGGCGTAGCAACCAGTACCGCGTCGATGTCCTGCCGTGCTACAAGCTCCCTGAAATCATTATAGCCGGCGCAGTCACTATTGCCGTAATGCTTGTTAACGATGTCACGGGCTCGATTGCGATTGTTGGTATTCACATCGCAGACAGCCACAAACTGCACCTCCGGCTTACTCAGAAAGCCTCCGCCCTGCACCCATATTCCTCCGCCCACGTGCCGCGTCCCCTGCCCGCCCACACCAATAGCGCCCATTACAATCCTGTTACTCGCCGCAACGGCCCCCGCCAGACCCAGCGCCGAAGAGGCAGCTAAATAGGGAAAACCAACCGCTGCTGCGGACGCTCCCGCTGCTTCCCTCAAAAATTGACGTCGATTAATCCCTCTTGCCTTCATAATAAGAACTCCACTATCTCATAACAAGTCTTCATTAATAATGTCATCCCCGCAAGCCGTTACCTGTGCCCGTGAAGGCGGGTAGCGGGGACAATAGTAAATAATAAATAGTCAATAATAAATTTTAAAGCCGCCAGGGTGCACGCATCGCGCGGGTAAGCATATTGTTTGCCGCCGGGTCGTCGATGAAGCGTTCGGCCTTCGGGTCCCATTTCAATTTTCGACCTAACTGCATCGCGATATTGCCCAAGTGACAGACGCTGCTTGAGCGGTGCCCAATCTCCGCCGTGCAGATTGTATCTTTTCGGCTCTTAATACAATCCAGGAAATTTTGCTTGTGGTCATTGCTGTCATACAGGTGAATCTCATTCGGCCCTATTTTGCTCGTCAGAAGCGACTTCGGCTCAGCATCGATTTTGCCGCGCGTTACAAATACCCATCCTTCGGTGCCTTCAAAACGTGTATTACCTCCACCGCTTTTAAGGAATAATTTGACGCCGTTGGCGTATGTGTACTCAATGTTCTCATTTTGAGCGGTTGTAAACAATCCGGTCTTGGGAAAATCACCGCTGCCGACGATTTCAACCGGTCCAATATCATCGGCCCCATTACCCCACTGTGCGATATCGAGATAATGAGCTCCCCAGTTGGTCATCTGGCCGCCGGAGTAGTTTAAAATGAAGCGGAATTGATAGTGACATCGCTGCTCGGTATATGGTTCCCACGGCGCAGGACCCAGCCACATATCATAGTCGAACCCTTCCGGCACCGGCTCAGCTTCCCACGTAGGCGGACATTTGCGGTTATTACCATGAATCTCGACTCTTATAGTGTGCAGTTTGCCGATTCGCCCGTTGCGTACCAGCTCACAGGCGAATCGAAACTCGCTGCCCGAACGCTGCTGAGAGCCGGTTTGAAAAACCCGGCCGTACCACTTCACCTCATCTGCAAGGACACGTCCCTCGGCTATGGCCAGAGTCAGTGGTTTCTCGCAAAACACATCCATACCAGCCCGTACCGCCGCAACCGACATCGGCACATGCCAATGGTCGGGCGCAGCGATTGATACCGCGTCGATATCATCCCGGGCCAATACTTCACGAAAGTCGGTGTAACAGGAGCTTGCAGTAAGACCGGCTGCCTGACCGGCTTGCCCCATATGTTTCACATCGGCATCGCAAGCCGCCACCACCTCGCAGCCGGACATGCCTTTGAATCCCCTCATATTCCCTGTGCCTTTTCCTCCCATACCGATACAGCCCATCGTGATGCGATTGCTCGGTGCACCTGCGCCAAAAACCGAAGAAGGAACAATCGTTGGAAAAGCTATAACCGCTCCCGCAGCGACCGCTGAGCTTTTCAAAAACTGCCGGCGGCTTACTGTCGTTGCCTTTTTAATTCTTCTGTTTTTCATTGTTTCTTCCCTTTTTGCTTTGCATAGATCTCTGATAACTATTCAAGAGTTTTTATTCTCAAATTGCGAAATGCAAGCTTGTCACCGTGACCACAAAAAGCGATATAGCCCTTGTCTCGCTTCAGGCCCGGATGGTCATTTCCATCCATAGTTTTGGGTGTGCTGGCTTTGTCGATGTCCGCGTCAACAATTGTTATGCCGTTTAGTTTGACCGTGATCTGCTTGCCCTTGGCGATAACTTCTTGAAAATTCCACATACCAACCGGCTTTAGGTATCCGCGCTTCGCCGGAACGACACCATAAATTGACCCGTGAAACTGATAGGGCTTGAGATTCTTATACTTGGACGCCGTGTTATCTAATATCTGCAGCTCCATCCCCTGATACGCGGCATTAACGTTCAAAGGCGCGCGAATCCCAAGACCGTTATTGGCACCGGGCGTCAGCTTGAACTCGAACCGCATAATGAAATCGCCGTACTCTTGCGCCGTGTAAAGATTACCCCCGCCAAGCTCGGGCTCCACAACAATCGTACCATCCTTGACCACATAACCCTTTGTATTGCCCTGCCAGCCGGCCAGGTCCTTGCCGTTGAAGAGCAGCTTGAAGCCGTCAGCCTTTTCCTGCTCAGTGAGCTTGTTGGTTATCTCACGAATAAATACGTTCCTGAAATAAAGCAGACTGCCGTGCGACTGAAGCTCGATCTGCCCGTTCGGGTAAATCGGCTTATCTCGCTCCCAGTAGTTCTCCATCACCACATTCTCAACCACCAGCACATCATTCAGATATATCGTTACCAGCTCACCAATCATAATAATTCTAAACGTGTTCCATTGCCCGACCGGCTTATCCGCCATCTTCAATGGCTTGCTCGGCCCTTTCTTATTGTTATACAATCCGCCCGAGCCGACCTGTGCGCCGACGTTCCTGTTCGCCGTGTCCCATATCTGTACCTGTGGCGTACCTCGCAGGTAAATGCCGCTGTCACCACCCTTCTCTATCTTCCAATCGACCAACATCTCGAAATCGCCGTAGTCCTTTACCGTACAAAGGCTGTGCCCTTTACCGTCAAAGCAAAGTGCACCATCGACCACCTTCCAGTGTGCCAGCATGTCCTCGTCCGCCTCGGCTTGTGCCTTGCCTAATTCTTCACGGCTCATCTCGCGCCGGCTCTTCGGATTGCCTGCCAGCCCTTTCCAGCCCGCCAGGTCCCTGCCGTTGAACAGCGCCACAAATCCCTTGGGCGGACGATTCAATTCTCCTGCCTCCGCCCTCGTCGCCATATAGCCTAAGCAAACTAAAACAATAACCAGCGAAACAATACTTAACACCAGATTTGAATTAGACGTGCGTTTCTTCATTTTTGCTTCTCCTTCTCTTATTTGTTTATTCTTTACTTATTGCTTTTCTTCAGAAGGATCATTACCTTCCATCCATCGTTGCGAATTGACTATTGAAAAGGAAATCAGAACTCGAACACTATAAAAATAGTCAATAGCAAATATCGCAGATTCGCCGTCTCTCGGCGAAGTCAATATCGTAGATCCGCCGTTTCTTGGCGGAACAAATTATCTACGTGTTCTACAAAAGGGTGAAAGAGGGGACTCGAACCCCCGACCCCTGGATCCACAATCCAGTGCTCTAACCATCTGAGCTACTTTCACCACAAATCTTCCCCCCGCCAAAGAGCCAATTATATCAGGCCTGCCCATTTACGTCAATGCCCGTCTTTGCCCGTTTTCTCTCGCAAAAATTCTCTTGAAAAATCCCGCATTTTATGGTATAATACCCTCAAAATGGAGTTATAATCTCGATTTTCAACATAAAAACTGACCTGTAATCTCTGAAAGCGACCATTACCCACCGTCATTTCGAGCGGAGCCGAGAAATCTGTAAAATAATTGTCATTCTGAACGGAGCAAAGCGCAGTGAATAATCTCAACCCCAATAATAAATAGTCAATAATAAATCATAAATAGGAATCGTCATTGCGATCGAGGCGAAGCCGAGCGCGGCAATCTCGTTTTGAATTTCAAATTTTGGTAATTCGTGCTTGTTTAGAATTTAGATACCTGTCCTGAGCAGGGTCGAAGTCGGCAAACTGAGGGACGCTTAAAACGACATGCCAAATCGTCGTTATTTGGCGTGGCGTTTGATCGACCCGGTACCAGAGGCGAAGCTTTTTAGTAACAGAGAAAGCAATCTCCCTCCCTCGAAAGAGGGTGGGAGGGAGATTGCGGTCGTGTGAAT
>JBDRTM010000622.1:0-18835 GCA_043824065.1 Planctomycetota bacterium
TCCTTTGACTAATGGTAATAATGACAGCGATCTTGCTATGTTTCAATAGGGTAGGTCTATACTACAAAGCATTTAAGAGGATATTGTTCCCAAAATCAATTCTGATTGGTTCGCATCAAATATATATTTTTTGAAAATTGCCAAAAAAATATTTATCTGGCGAACTTCGGCTAGATTAGTTAAGTTTGGTAGTGCAACAAGCTGAGACAGGCCCGATGCGGTTACCTTCGGTGTGCGCAATGACAGATCGTCTAAAGACTTTAGCGCGGTCAATTTGGCCAGACCCTCGTCGGTTATCAAGACAGCATCCAAATGAAGTTTCTTTAAGTTGTTTAGCCGGACGATATGAGACAGGCCCGCATCGGTGATAGTTTCGCTGCTGATAGACAGGTCTTCAAGATATCGGAGTCCTGCAAGATGTTTTAGACCGGTATCAGTGAACGGCCTTTCTCGGCTGGCGTCGATACTGAGGCATTTGAGTTTCCCGAAATGCTCCAGATAGGCCATACCTTCGTTGCTCAGGCTCACACCTTCGAGAGATTCGAGCGACTCAAGGTCCGTAAGATGAGCCAGCCCCTTGTCCGTGATCGGTGAAAAATGGAAATCCACCTTCTTCAGCGAACGCAGCGGCTTCAAGTGCACAATACCACGGTCGGTAATACGGTTTATCCAGATAAAGTTCAGTTCCTCCAGTCCCGTAAGCTTTGATAGGTGCGCCAGGCCTGCATCGGTGATTTGAAGTTCCGACCCCCAAAGCTTCAATCTCCTCAGGGATTTGAGATTCGTGATGTAGGCCAGTCCGCCGTCGCCGAAATTCTTACCCGAGATTATAAGGTACTTCAGTGAAGGTAGTTTTTCGAGATGTGCTAAGACGGGCCCCCCGGATTTCAGAGACGTCGAGACGCAGCTCCCTTAGAGACGTTAGCTTTGTTAGGTGGCGCAGGCTCGAATCAGTGCGGCTACCGCTAAAAGCCAGAACTTCGAGCGAGCGTAACTCTGACAGCTCAGCCAGTGCCGCGTCGCCAAATTGCTTTTCAACAGCCAGCACTAATTTCTTTAGTGACTTGAGTCCTTTGATGTGCTGCAGACCTTTATGAGTGATATTATTCATATAGAGGTGCAGTTCCTTCAGGCCGGTCAAACCGCTAAGATGCGGCATGATTGTCTCGTCGGGGCTTATGGCCGGCCCTACAGAATAATCGATTATCAGCATATAGAGGTCATTCGGCCCGAGCTTCCGCAACGCTGAGAAGTCTCTTGAGTCTGCCCTATTGACAAGGAGCTGCACACTTTTGTCCACAGGCACTTTAACATCACCCATCGCCTGGCCGATATATTCCCAGTCATTACCCCAGGGGGTATTATCCAGGTCATATGGGCTTGCAGTGCAGCGGATAGCGTAGAGCGTACAGCGGATAGTAAAAGCCTAAACGCTAAACGCTATACGCTAAACGCTAAAAAAGCTAAACGCTGTCTTAGGCAGGGGCTTTTGGGTTTGTGATTTTGATTTTGAGCTCGGCAGAGTCAGCGTACAGCGTACAGCGGATAGCGTAGAGCGTACAGCGGATAGCGTAGAGCGTACAGCGGATAGCGTAGAGCGTACAGCGGATAGCAAAAGCCTAAACGCTAAACGCTATACGCTAAACGCTAAAGACGCTAAACGCTATACGCTAAACGCTAAAGACGCTAAACGCTATAGATTTACATCCCAGAAACATAGTAGCTCATAGGCTTGACCTTTTTGCCGTTGGGCAAACGATAGGGTTTGCTGCCGAAGTTGACGGTTATAGTGGTGCCGTTGGCAAAGCTCGTTTGCTGAACGTTTCTGTCGTCCGTGAGAAAACTATGGCCGGTCATCTCAGCGTAGCCGACCGCGCGAGCGACGGGACATACATTCTTATAGCTTTGAGCAAAGCGGTCTTTGTTTTGGTTGAATACCTGGCGGGTGAACATAAACATCGGCGGCGTGCCGTATAGGATATTGAAAAGGTCCCGCTTGTCCCATAATGCAGGCAGTTTATTATTGTAGTCGCCCCAGTACCACTGTGCCACGACGCAGTCGTGATAAACAAGCTCCCAGAGCGGCAGTCTGTATTTATGTCCCACCTGAAACTTGGCCACCCGCTCGGGGACTTCGTCCCAGATTTTCCTCATATTTCGCCCTGCTTCGGGGACTCGATAGGGGCCAAGACTCAGCATACCCTCGAAGTAGTGAACATACGGCACAGCCGCATCGTGTCCTGTCTCACTGCCGGTTACCAGTTTCATATCTTCGCAAATAACTCGCAGCAGCTCCATCTTCCAGTGCCGGCTGTCGCCACGGGTCATCGGATGGTCGGGATGATAGCATTCACGCCACGGCGAGGCCGTCGTTGTGTCGATGAAACGACAGCGATAAGGATGCCTCTTCAGCTCGGCGGGGACGCGCTGCCGGGCGTGCTTCGGGGCCTGCCTATCGCACAGCACGCCGCACGGATACATCTGGCCGTCCCTTCCCCTTACCCGCCAGCCCTTGCGGAAATTGCCGTTCTTATCGAGCATAATGTCCTTCGGCCAGCCGGCCTGGGTCCAGTCGGGGTGAACCCGGCGAAGCTGTTGCTCTACGACCTGCGGATCCATCAGGTCCTGGTAAATATCGTAGCGACTCGTCAGAATGCCGCCCATCTCGTTCATTGATTTGATAACATCCGGCTGTTCACGATGGCTCCACAGGATTCGCTCGATGCCGAGAGATTTCATCTCACGAACGATAGCAAGAGCATTCTTCTCCCAGCACCAAACGTTCACCGCCCCGATAAGCAAATCCACGTCCGGATTTTCCTTGCGTTTCTGCTCCAACGTTTTCAATAAGCCTGCCTTTCGGGCATAAGAGCGATACCGTTTGCAAATAGCGACGTGCCCGCCTTTATCGAAGAAAACATAGCGCAGCCGACGGGTATAGCCAAAGAGTCCTTTCTGTGGGTCCCATTCCGGCCCAATGCACAGCTTTCCATCTATTCGCTTGATACCAATAGAAGCATCGTCCGGCGTTTCAATGATGGCCATGTATCCCTGCTGCCCATCTGTCACGCCCCAGAAGGGCATACATATACCGTGTCCACCGTAGGCGACAAGTCTCCTTGGACTAATCGTCTTGTCCTCGACAGGGAAAGAAATCCCTTCGTTCATTGGCACAACAAGATATTCCGCAGGATGCCTTACGGCAGTGCCGGGTTCCGTTACGAACGGATGCGGAAACCGCAGCGACCACTTTAGTTCGCCTTTTGCTGTGAGCCCAAGTGTAAACTCAGGCAGGTCTTTGTCCAAAAGCAGTTCATTTTCAATGTCCATATCCAGGCCGGGCTGACGCCAGGTCATTTCAATGCCATATCCGGTTTTGGCACTTTGGATTATTTTGCCATCGGTCAGAGACTGCTGCCGCCAGGTGTGTCCCGTGCGCTTATCGGTTACAGACAGGGTCGCATCGTCGGTATTGAGCGTAACTGAAATCGCCGTGTTGCTGATGGTAAGTTTTTCAGGTGCGGCTTGAGACCAAGAGCATAATAATAAGCCAATCAGCAAAATAACCATTCCTTTGAAGGGAGCTGCGAAAAACCTGTCCTTGTTCCTGGAACTGCGTGCCATTGTATTTCTCCTGAGCAATCCGATTTATCTTTTAATTAAAGTGGTGCGAAATATCGCACCCTACTTGCTACTTGCTACTTGCGGCGAAGCTCATTTTGCTTTTTGGCCTTTTCGATGAGCTCTGTTAGAGAAACGGCAGCCCCGCCTCTTGCCTTGGATTCATCGGCGGCGGACATAAAAGCGAAGATCTCGATGGTCTCTTCAGGCGGCACAGGTGCGTTGCCGGTCTTGAAGAATTTGATGATTTCGTCCACCAGGGGCTCATAGCCGCCATATCTTCCGCCCTGGGCTATCCCCTTTGTGCCAAAGACCATTGAGCCGTAGTCACTCTTGCCCGTCCGGATACCTCTGAAAGTACCGATTCGCCCACCTTTCCAGAGGCCAGTAACAAACTCATAATCCCTGGTCTGCACCCGAGTGACACTTTCACAGCCGGTGCCCATAATGGTAAAGAGAATCTCGACACCATGGACGCCGTACCAGTAGAGGTCGGGGTGATGCTCTTCAAGACTGCACGGACTAAAGGCGTCGCAGCCGAGTACCTCACCGACCTTCTCATTATTTCTCATGCCGATAATATCCGGACTAAACCGCAGCGAGGAGCTCGACCAGCACGGCACGTTGTTTTCCTTGGCGAGCCGAAATATCTCAATCACGTCTGCCAGATTACCGGCCATAGGCTTGTCAATAAAGACGGGCTTCCTCGCTGCAATTACCGGCCTTACCTGCTCTAAGTGAGGCCGACCATCGACGCTTTCCAGAAGAACCCCGTCAACTTTTTGGCAGAGCTCTTCGATGGAATCAACAATTTCCACGCCGTATTTGTCACGGAGCTGGCTTGTGAATTTCTCAACTCGATTGGCGGAAGAAGGAATGTCCGGCGAACCACCGGCATAGCCGACGACAACCTTGCAGCCGTAGTTCTTGGCGGGGTCGTTTATGACCCTGGTAAAGGCGGTAACATGCGAGGTGTCAAGCCCTATCATACCAAGGCGAAAAACCTTTTCCTCGGCTTCGGCCGCAAACGGCAATGCTAAAAGTATAATCAATACAACTGTCGGTAGAATAATCTTGTTCATAATTAGCTCTCCATCTTAATTTAATGTGACGGTTTGTTTATCATTCATTTCGACTCATGTTGGTTTGTCATACTGAGGAATCATAATCTGTTCACTTTTCCGCATAGCTGACTGATGCGCAACAATACCCGGCACCGTGTACGCTAAGGATTCATAAACATCTATCGCCGGTCGGCGGTTGTGAATCAGGGCATCAACAAATTCGTGCGTGAGGAAGGTGTGCGAGCCTTCGTGTCCGCTGTTATGCCGTAACGGTTCGGGCAGCATATCTGTCTTCCACCATTGCGGCTGCTTATATTGCTCGAATTTCGGCGCTTCTCGAACAAAGCCGGCGTCATCTTTTTCCATCTGCTTACCGGAACGTATGATAACCGGGCCGATGCCGTTGGGGTGTGGCGCATAGAAACTCATCTTGTCGCCTATCCACTGCGCCCGCTCACAGCCGCGGTGGGCGCCCTTCCACCAGATGTTGACGCGGAACGCATTGCCGCGGTTGGTTCTGAACATCGCCGAGGCGTTCCAGAACGGATTACCGTACACGTTGTCTTTGAGGATAGGATCATCGTCACCCCAGCCGTGACATACAACCTCCGTTAGCCTCTCGCCGGTGACGCCAACCAGTTGAGAAGTGCAATGAGTCGGATAGTGCATCGGCGCCACACCGTATCGCCAGGTTCGCTTGCCGTTACGGAAGTAGAGCGATTCCAGGCCGGGGTGCTGGTACTCGGCCTCGCAGTAGTACAGAGAACCAAATTTGCCTTGCCGGTAAAACGTGCGGGCGGAAATTGTGGACTGCTGATAATAACCGGTCTCAGCCATCATGTAAGTCAGGCCGTATTTTTTGACAGTATCCAGCAGCAGCTCGGCCTGTTCAATCGTGGCCCAGGCGGCGGGCACGGCTGATATTACGTGCTTGCCGTTTTTCATCGCCTCAATGGTATGCCGAACGTGAAGCGGCCCGTCGGTGAATATCGCTACCGCATCGATATCTTTAGCGAGCACCAATTCCTCAAGTGAATTGTAGGCCTTCCGGCAATTATACACCTTCATCAATCGCTTGCGCCGGTCCTCGCGCAGGTCACTTACGGCCTGAACGATACAGTCCGGATGCTCATGCCACTGAAAGGAGGTCCCAAAACCTCCTCCGACAACACCGATGCGAACTTTTTTAGGAGCGGTGTTGACGGCTAACACGGCCTGCGAGGCCAACATTGTTCCGGCCAGGGCAAAACCACTGCGCTTGAGAAAATCACGCCGTGAACAATCCATCTGTAATTTAGAGTAGTTGCTTTTGGATGGTTTGCCATTTTTAGCCATATAATACTCCTTCCTGCCAAATTGTAACAGCAGAAGAACTTAGTGCCGTTTCTAATAAAATTGTATAATTTTTACTGTTCTGTCATTCCGGCCTTGAGCCGGAATCCAGAAATAAAGAAAATGGATTCCCGCTCCCCGCTTTCGCGGGGACAAGTTTACACCTGCGAAAGCAGGTGCGGGAATGACAAAATATGACAATTACTTTTTAGAAACAGCATTAATTATTGGTTGTTACTACTCACCATTTACCACTCACTATACTTTTGTCAGTCGAGCTCCTTTATGTAAATATTGGCGAACTGGATATGGTCGCCATGATGCTGCAGGGCGATTTGGCCGCGTTCGGGTAGTCCCGGCAGCCGGGCCTGGCGAAGTACCGTCTTTCCATTTAATACGACGGTAACTTTATCATCGATAGCGGTAATCTCGAAGCGGTTCCATTGGCCGACCGGATTGTCCGCATTGAGGATAGGCGTTGCGCCCCTTCGCACTTCCGGCGGCATATTCGTGTCCCTGCGGTATCCCCAGATTTCACCTGAGCCGACCGGCCAATTCCAGATATTGATCTGGCTCTTCGAGACGCCGCGCAGGTAAACGCCGCTGTCACCGGCATCCATAACTGCAACAGTTAATTGTTTGCCGTCCGCATCGGTGGCCTCTGAGCCGTCCGGCAAAATCACGGGTACATTTTCAATCTTGGGTTTGTCCGGCAGGCGCCAGTCCACGATAAGAACAAAGTTTCCAAATTCCTCTTCTGTCCACAAGTTCCTGTCATCTCCGCTCGCTTCACTCTTGCCGTCATAATCCAGAATCCAGTCCTTAGCGGTCCAATGTCCCTTATTGCCGGGGACTTGTTTGAAGCCGCGAAGGTCAAGGCCATTGTAGAGTGAACGAAAGCCTCGGTCCTTCTGTGCGACCACGTCAGCAGGTGGATTGGAGCCGGGCAGCTCGAAAATACGGATGTTGCGGAAATGGACCTCACTGCCTTCGGATTCGAGGCAGATGTATCCTTTACGCGGATTGAAGTGGAAACCGCGGGTAACTACCTTGCCGTTGACCGCCAGGGTAGCGGTTCCATTTCGGCTTTCGACGCGATAGTGGTTCCACTGGCCGGCGGGATTGCATCGTCGCTCGTTAGGGAGAGAGCGCATCCCGCCACCTGGATGGGGTTTATCCGGTGTCATAGTGGCGCCTTGAATGGCAAATACATCACCATGACTGGTATGGTTTTCACTATTGCGGCCATCCAATATCTGCACTTCGATGGCACGAGTGAACGGCTTTCCCGTTGCGGGTAAGTCATCGGAGTGGATGAATAAGCCGGCGTTGCCGCCTTTTTTCATGTGGCGCCACTCTAATTCCAATATATAATTTTCATAGTGTTTCTCGGTTCGCATCACGCCGGTTGGAATTCCCGTGCAGATAATCATCCCGTCCCGCACTGTCCAGGTTTCCGGCGCACAATTGACATTTACCCAGCCGTCAAGGTTCCTGCCGTTGAACAGGGACACAAATTCTTCATCAGCCTCATCCAGCTCCTTAATCATAATATTTCGCAGAGTGATTGTGCCGTTGAGGTTTTGAAATCCGATGTGTCCCTTTAGCGGCCGGTTCGCCAGGGGCGGTCCTTTTTGCTGGCGGGCTTTGGTTTCGCGGGCCAGATCCACTTCGATTACCTTTTGGCCGTTGAGTATAATCTTAACCTGGCTGCCGCGGGCCGTAATTTCCCATGAGTTCCACTGACCGACTGGTTTGGTAGCATCTTTGGCGGCAATCTCGTCGTAAATCGAGCCGGTTCGCTGCTGGGGCTGGGAACCGCCGCGATAATAGACCTCGTCGTCAACAACCTGAATCTCCATCCCTTTATAGGCCGGGTCGCCTTCGGGCGGGAACCGCAGTCCTATACCGCCGTTGCTGCCCCTGCTTATCTTGGAGTCAAACTTCAGGACGAAGTCGCCATATTCCTTCGGAGAGATAATCCAGGTCCGTTTATTAAGGCCGTAGAGAACGCCGTTTCCCATCTTCCACGGTGTGCCCTTGACCTTCTGCGGCGTACGCAGGTCGGACCAGTCACTGACCTTCCAGCCGGACAGAATGTCACCCGGAAATAAAGGCGCGAACCCATCCTCAGCCGCCTGTAAAGCTGTCGTGCTGCCTGTGAGCAGAAGATATCCCACGACGCCAATCAGAAAGTAAAAATGTGAACGTCTCATCGTAAAGCCTCCTTTAACATAAAAAAATGGTTATTGGTAACTCGTAATTGGTAATTGTTCGGGTATTTAATCAATTACCAATTACGATAAAACGCCATCATCCCCACGCCGCTTTGCTTCGCAAAGCGAAGCAGCAAGGGAGGCAGAGTTTTCAAACACATATAGTACCCGAATCGAATCCCTGATGCCAATAAATTTTGCGAATCCAGGTGCGCGGGGGGAGCGTTTGATTTTTCACTTGACTTACGGAAGTGAGCTGTTAAATTTAACGCAAAAGTTGGCGGTCTCGTAAGGCTGTCCATATCAATCGCCTGTGCCTGCGTAACCCCCGTGCTTTCTTGCGAAAGCAAGAACGGGGGTGCAGGTAAAAACCTGATTTTATGTACGGGCGACCCCAGGTGGTCGCCCTGGGACCGGCATATAGGCCGGCCCCTACAAAAAACGAGAAGGGAGATATTATCATGTCCATTAACCGTCGCACTTTTCTCAAAGGCTCCATAGCTTGTGCCACAGGTGCCTCAGGTCTGACCTTAGCTGCCCCCACTATCCTCAGGGCCCAGGCCGGCAGGAAATACCGCACCGCCCTTATCGGCAGCGGCTGGTGGGGTATGAACATCGGCCGGGCTGCGCTGCAGTCGGGCCAGTGCAAAATGGTCGCTATGTGTGATGTTGACAGCAAGCAATTGGGCCCTGCCGCCAGAGAAGTAGAAAAGCTCAGCGGCGATAAGCCAAAAAAGTATAAGGACTATCGCGAGCTTCTGGACCGTGAAAAACCGGATATTGCCATCGTGGCCACGCCCGACCACTGGCATCCGCTGATTACCATCGCAGCGGTTAAAGCAGGAGCACACGTTTATGTGGAGAAGCCCATCGGCCATACAATCAAGGAAGGCCGGGCGATGGTAAATGCCGCCCGTGCCGCTGACCGGGTCGTTCAGGTGGGGACACACCGGCGAATATCGCCCCACAATGTTTCAGGGATGAAGTTCCTCAGAGAGGGAGGAGCGGGCAAAATCGGCATGATAAGGGCTTTCGTTCTCTATGGAGGCGGCCCCGAAAAACCACGTAAGAATGTCGAGCCGCCGGAGGGTCTTGACTGGGATATGTGGTGCGGCCCAGGACCGTTGCGCCCCTTCAACACGAAAATCCATCCCAAGGGCTTCCGCCAGTTCCTCGATTACGGCAACGGAACGCTTGGCGACTGGGGGGTGCACTGGGTGGATCAAATCCTCTGGATAATGGAAGAGAAATGGCCCAGGACTGTGTACTCCAGCGGTGGACGTCCCATCAAAGGCACGCCGGTCAATGATGAACGGGGCCAGACTACCGACGCCCCCGACCACCAGCTCGCCAGTTATGAATTCGAGGACTTCACCGCTTACTGGGAGCATCGCCAGTTTGCAGGCAATCCGGCCGAAAAGGCGGAAAACGTCGGCTGTTATTTCTACGGCACAAAAGGTACCTTCCACATGGGCTGGCAAAGGGGCTGGACCTTCTATCCAATCGGCAGAGGTCAAAAGGAGATTCACGAGGATCCCCAGCTTAATCAACCCGATAGCCAGAACATCAAAGGGCTGTGGACTGATTTCTTAAAGTGCATCAAGAGTCGCTCGCGCCCGGTCTGTGATATCGAGCTAATCCATCGTTCCACAAATATGAGCCTGCTTGGCATGCTTTCGTTGAAGCTCGGCCGCAGCGTCCAATGGGACGGAGAAAAGGAAGTAATCATCGGCGACCCCGAGGCCAACAACCTGCTGTCTCGCAAATATCGAAAGCCGTGGGTTTATCCGCGCATTTAGAAACTATCTCAAAACTGTCACCCTGAGCGAAGCGAAGGGTCTGGCTTGCAGAAATAAGAGATTCTTCGCTGCGCTCAGAATGACAAATTGTGTTTTGAGATAGTTTCTTAGTTATATAGCTTAACATCTGATGACGGCTGCCGACGGGATTGGTAGTATGGGCTTGCTACTCTGCGAAGTAGCTCCACTACGTTGCACGAGTTAGCCCATGCGGTTATTCTGTTGAATGCTGGTCGCTGTCACGCTTGATACGATAACGGTACAGTGCGTCGCGCCAGAATCGTTCCCAATCCCGAGGATGTAAGTAGGAGAGTACCCAGCGTCCGTCTCTTCGTACTATGGCGAGACTAAAGATGTCTCCTGATGGGAAGAATGCTACACATTCGTAATAGCCAGGTGTGCTGTCAACTATGAACAACTCGCATTTGCCTCCAAGCTGAGTTTCATATTCTCTGAATTTCTTGAGAGCATCTGGAGATACCCAATCTTCTTCGGCGCTGTATGTGCCTTCAAAAAGCGCATTCATCGTTTTGTAGAAAAAGGAGACAGCATCTCTTTGCTGCTGGTATCGTCCTGGTGCTTTGAGCTTACTCAGTGCAATAAAAGCCATAGGTGCGAACATAATACCAGCGATAAAAGCAACCGCAACCGTTAAGCACAATCGAGAAACTGACTTATTCATCGTACTTACTCCCAATTCATCATATCACGACTTCTACTTCCCGAACATACCGATATGCTGTGTCAGTCAGTTGGTAGCGGTTATTCTAACAGTTCGGGAGAAAAGCGTCTATGCGGCTTCTGGCAAAAATCGGGCCGGGAATAAACTTTTATTGTAGTGTTCTGTAACAGAGGAGGGTACGAATGTTTGTTAGAAGGTTTCCTATGGTATTCATGCTGCCAAGATAGTACAATTAGTTGCAGGTAGCAAGTTCACGTAAGTCCTTCAGTGACAAGAAGGATGGACTTTTTCGGGGCGACACCGGTAATTGCTTGCGTTAAGGACTGTGGGATTTTAGTGGGAGATAGACGAAGTGTCAATCGAGATGCTATCCATTCTTTCGCTGTTGCCCATTATTGCAGTGGCACTGTTTCTGGTCGTGTTGCGCTGGCCGGCAAGTCGGGCTATGCCGGTTTGCTACTTTGTGGCCGTAGGGCTGGCTCTGCTTGTGTGGAAGGTCCCTGGCCTACGAGTTGCCGCTGCTTCGGTCAATGGATTGGTCATTGCGGGAAAACTGCTTTATATCATTTTCGGGGCGATCCTGCTCTTGAACACGTTGCAGGAGAGCGGCGGACTGCGGGCCATTCGAAAAGGCTTTACGGACATTACCCCGGACCGGCGGATTCAAGTGATCATTATTGCCTGGCTGTTCGGCTCGCTTATGGAAGCGGTGGCGGGATTCGGCACACCTGCGGCGATCTGCGTGCCGCTTTTGGTCGGTCTGGGTTTTCCACCCCTGGCCGCGGTCGTATCGGGTATGATTATTCAAAGCACGCCCGTGTCCTTTGGGGCGGCGGGCACTCCCATTCTCGTTGGAGTCAATGATGGCCTTTCCTCGGGACAGACGGTTCGCGATTATGCTTCACAGATGGGCTGGAGCCAATGGACTGATTTCCTGGGCATGATCGGGGCCAAGGTCGCCCTGTTGCACGCCATAGCCGGGGTGCTGGTTCCGCTTATAGTTGTTTGTTTTCTCACCAGGTTCTTCGGCAAAAACAAATCGTTTCGAGAGGGACTCGCCGTTTGGAAGTTCGCTTTATTCGCCGGTCTGGCGATGATAATACCTTATGTTATCGTGGCCCATACGCTGGGACCTGAGTTCCCATCTCTGTTCGGCTCTCTGGTTGGCCTGGCCATCGTAACCACTGCGGCGCGGAAAGGATTTCTGATGCCGCCTAAGGAGGAGCTTTGGGAATTTGATAAAAAAGAGGGCTGGGACCCGGAGTGGTTCGGTAAGATCGAAATCAGCGTTGACGACAAGAACGACAAAACTATGAGTTTGATAAAGGCCTGGCTGCCTTACTTGTTCGTGGCATTGCTTTTGTTTTTGACCCGGTTGAAAGCCCTGCCATTGGCAGAATGGGTTGCCTGGAAAGTAACGTTGCCGAATCTGTTCGGAACTGATATTGCGCCATCTTTTAAGCCGCTTTATCTACCAGGGACTATTTTTATTGTGGTTTCCATCATTACATTGTTTTTACATAAAATTAACTGGGCTTCCTACAAGCGAGCTTGGGCCGGTTCCGTCAAAACCGCCCTGGCGGCCTCGATCGCCCTTGTTTTCACCGTCCCAATGGTGCAGGTGTTCATAAACTCGGACGGCGGAGCGGCAGACTATGCCGAAATGCCCATAGCGCTGGCTGAGGGCATAGCGGCTCTGGCCGGTTCTGCCTGGCCCATCTTTGCCCCGTTCATCGGTGGGATAGGCGCGTTTGTAGCTGGAAGTAATACCATCAGCAATATGATGTTTTCATTGTTCCAATTTGATGTAGGCCGGCGTATCGGCGTCGATCCGACCTGGATAGTCGCGCTGCAGGCCGTGGGCGGCGCCGCAGGGAATATGATTTGCGTGCACAACGTCGTCGCCGCCTCAGCCGTCGTAGGACTGCTGGGCAAAGAGGGGCTTGTGATTCGCAGGACGTTATTGCCATTTGTTTATTACTCCCTGCTCGTTGGGGCAGTGGGCTATTCCATCGTATGGTATTCCAGGGACGGACTGTTTAATTTGGGGACGGTGATTGCTGTCTTGATCGCCGCTGCCGCCGCCGCTATCATTCGTTATGGAACAAAGGGAAAGTTGTAATGTGGGTTCATCCTGTTAATGCGTAGGTGGACCAAACAGATCAGGGCCTTGGAGCTGTTTGGAGAGAAAAATCGTTTGGGCAGAGGCTCAAATTTGGGGCAGGCGGGGGGAAATTTGTGCCTCTGGGGCCCCGAACGATTTTTCTCGATCGTCCGAAACGCCCAATACACCTACCCATTATTCGGAAGAGCCGTAATGCGGACCTTTTCAAGTACCCATTTTGGCCCAAAGGTCTGGCGAATAGGTCTTATGGCATACAGCAGCACGCAGAACCGTGTCAATATGCTTTTGGCTGCATTGCGAAAAATTCTGAAATGCTAATGAATCTCAAGGAGCAAAGTGGAAGAGGCAAAACTTAAAGATTTTGAGCGGGCACTTCGCGGTCGCATCAGCGGGGAGGTCTCTTTTGACGAAGTCACTCGGGGCGTTTATGCCACAGACGCCAGCATCTATCAAATTACGCCGGTGGCCGTGGTATGGCCGCGCGATGAAGAGGATGTGCTTGCGGCTGTGAAAACGGCCGACAATTATAACGTCAATATTCTGCCTCGTGGCGCCGGTACGAGCCTGGGCGGGCAGGCGGTCGGGCCATCTATGGTTGTTGATTTCTCGAAGTATATGAACAAGATTCTCGAATTAAACCTCGAGAATCGCTGGGTCAGAGTCCAGCCGGGGATAGTTCTTGATGTGCTCAACGTCGAGCTGGCCCCGCACGGACTTTTCTTTGCACCCGACCCAGCCACCAGCAGCCGGGCCACCATCGGCGGTATGATGGGAAACAACTCGTCCGGAACAAAAAGCATTGTTTACGGCAGGACGTGTGATCATGTGCTGGCTACTAAAGTTCTGCTGCCGGACGGAACGACACTGGAATTAGAGGAGCTTTCGCTGCCGGAGTACGACCGCCGGGCCAAGTCGGGTGGTCCAAACGCCCGTGAAGCAGAAATACTCCGTGGATTCAAAAATATCATAGAGGCCAACAGCAGCGAGATTGAAAAGCGGTTCCCCAAGGTCATGCGCCGCGTCAACGGCTACAACCTCGACGCCTTTATCAATACCGACCGCTGGAACCTGACAAACCTCTTGATTGGAAGCGAAGGTACACTGGGCATATTTCTCGAGGCTAAGCTTAACTTGGAGCCGCTGCCGAAGTGCAAGGCGTTATGTACCGTTCACTTCACCGAGCTGCTCGAAGCGATTCGTACCGTAGCGGTGATCTTAAAGCACAAACCATCCGCTGTGGAGATATTGGACGCCGACGTAGTTGTCAGGGCCCGAAAGAACCTAAGTGTCGCACCACTGTGCGGCTTCATCCAGGGTGACCCGAAGGCTATTCTTGTAGTAGAGTTCTTTGGCAAGACGTCCGAAGAAGTTAAGGAAAAAAGCCAGGCTCTTGCAGCGGACCTGCAGAATCAAAAACTCGGGTATGCCTGGCCCGTGATAACCGAACCGGCCGAACAGGCCAAGGTCTGGGGCGTCAGGAAGAACGGCTTAGGGCTGATACTTGGTATGAAGGGCGACCGCAAGCCACTCCCCTTTATCGAGGATGCCTGCGTTCCCATCGAAGTGTTGCCGGAATATATCGACCGGATATTGACATTTTGCAAGGGACGCGGCGTTCGGGTGGCGATGTATGCCCACGCCAGTGTTGGAACCATTCACATCAGACCGATTTTGAACCTGAAAGACCAGGTAGACATCGACAACATGAAAGCAATCGCTGAATTTGCCTTTGGTTTGATAAAGAGCTATGGCGGCGCCTGGAGCGGTGAACACGGTGACGGCAGGGTCAGAAGTCCCTTCTTAGAAAGGTTCTTCGGCTCTCAAATCTACGAGGCCTTTAGAGAGGTAAAGGAACTCTTTGACCCGGCGGGGCTAATGAATCCGGGCCTCATAATCGGGCCCAACGCGATGGATGAGAATCTGCGCTACGGCACTACGTACAGAACGCCCACGGAGCCTACCGAATACCACTACCGCGAGGACGGCAGCTTCGCCGCTGCGGTCGAAATGTGCACGGGCGTCGGCGCCTGCCGTCAGAAGCTTGATGGGACGATGTGTCCGAGCTATCGGGCAACGCTCGACGAGGAACATTCGGCCCGAGGACGGGCAAACGCCTTGCGCCTGGCGATGACCGGACAGCTCGGCCCGGACGGGATGACCGGGCGGCGCATCTTCGAGGTTATGGACCTCTGTCTTTCGTGCAAGAGCTGCAAGTCCGAATGCCCCAGCAATGTGGATGTTGCTCGGCTAAAGAGCGAATTTCTGCAAAAGCACCACGATGCTCACGGTCCGGGCTTGCGAGAGAGAATTGTCGCCGGCTCGACCACAATGGCCGGGATGTTGGCAGGCCGAAAGGCTCCGATTATCAACTTTGTTCAAAACACCTGGCTCTTTCGCAGAGTGCTCGAATTTGTTGCCGGCTTCGACAGCCGTCGCAAACTGCCTGAATACGCCACTGTGCCCTTTCCCAGGTGGTTCGCCAAACGGCCCACATTCGTCCCCCGTGTCCCGCTTCCCGTGAATCGAGCCACGAGCGACGAGCGACGGGTCACGAAGAGGGTCGTCCTCTTCGATGATACCTATATGAATTATCATCAGACCAACGTTGGCATTTCTGCTGTAGAACTGCTGGAATCCTGCGGGTACGAAGTGATTTTAGCCAATGCCGGCTGCTGCCAGAGACCTAAGATCAGTCACGGTTTCTTGCGAGATGCCAGAATTAAGGGCGAAAAAACGCTTCTTAACATAGATGAGCACATTCAACAGGGCCTTAAAATCGTGGTCTGTGAGCCCGCCTGCTGTTCGGCTCTGACCGACGATTTACCTGATCTCATCGACGATGAACAGCTCGGCCAACGCATAAAAGACAATGTGATAATGATCGATGAATTCCTGGCACGGGAGATTCGTCAGGGCGATCTCAACTGCGAATTTAGGTCGCCTTTCAGCAGGATTCTCATCCACGGCCACTGCCATCAGAAATCGCTTTACGGCACCACCGCAATGAAGCAGTTGCTCGACCGCGTGCCGGGAATCTGCGTGACAGAGATCGATTCCGGGTGCTGCGGTATGGCCGGCTCCTTTGGTCACGAAAAGGAACACTATGAGCTTTCCATGCAGATTGGCCAGGACCGCCTCTTTCCTGCTGTTCGGAACCGCCAGGCCGGTACGGCGGTTGTGGCGTGCGGTTTCAGCTGCCGCCATCAGCTCGCCGACGCCGCGGATGTAAAGGCCATTCATTGGGTCGAAAGCATACGCGGCAGCGGAGTGAGCGACTGCAAGGCAACGTAGCTAACTAGTTCCTGTTGCGGAAACAGTATTTGTCATTCCCGCGAAAGCGGGAATCCAGTTTTTCGCTCTGGACCCCTGCTCCCCGCTTCCGCGGGGACGAGTTTACACCTGCGAAAGCAGGTGCAGGGGTGACATCGTCGAGTTTCGTTTTCCGCAACAGATACTAACTACAATACCTGGATATGTTACTCGTTAAACGGGTGCGAATTGGCATTATAATCCTTGTACCCGGTACTGGAAGCAGCGACAGACGGAGACCTCACTGCGATTAAAAAATGTGCAGCTAAGAAAGTAAAACTATGAAGATAAAACTGGCGTATGGCCGGGGTGGTTTAGACATAACGCTGCCGGACGACTTGAATGTGCGGGTAGTCGAGCCTGTGTACGTCGAGGGGCTTCCAAATCAAGCTCAGGCAGTGCGCGATGCCCTACGCCGGCCCATAGAATCAAAGCCACTGAAGGAGCTTGTAAAATCATCCGACCAGGTCGGCATCGTATTCAATGACATCACACGCGCCACCCCCTACAACATTATTTTGCCGGTCTTGCTGGAGCAGCTCGATCACGTCCCCGACAACCGGATAATACTGTTCAATGCAACCGGAACACACAGGCCCAACACCGAAACCGAGCTCCGGGGGATGCTGGGCAACAAAATCGTGCACAAATATCGGATTATACAAAATGACTGCCATGACCGGGATTCTCACACGCTGGTGGGGACCACTAAAGACGCAAATGATATCTGGATACACAAGGACTACCTAAAATGTGATGTACGAATTCTAACCGGTTTTATTGAGCCGCATTTTTTCGCCGGCTTCTCAGGTGGGGGCAAAGCCGTTATGCCGGGGCTGGCTCTCCTGGAGACGGTCCTCAGAAATCACAGCGCAAAGAATTTGGACAATTCCACGGCAAGCTGGGGCGTGACAGACTGCAACCCGGTGTGGGAGGAGATTCGCAAAGCGGCCTCTATGACCCACCCAACGTTTCTACTGAATGTAACACTTAATAAAGATAAACAAATCACAAAAGTCTTTGCAGGCGATTTTGAGCAGGCGCACCTTCACGGTTGCGCGTTTGTAAAGAACAATGCAATGGTCCCGGTAAAAGAGCCATTCGACGTCGTAATCACTACTAATTCCGGATACCCGTTAGACCTGAATCTGTACCAGTCGGTCAAGGGGATGAGTGCGGCTTCACAGATTGTAAAAAATGGGGGCAGCATAATAGTCGCTGCCGATTGCTGGGATGGCATACCCGAGCACGGCGAGTACGGCAAGCTGCTGCTCGAAGCCGACAGTATCGAGTCTCTGCTCAGGACCGTCCGCGCGCCAGGCTTCCTGAGGCAGGATATGTGGCAAGTGCTGACCCAGGCTCTGATCTGCCAAAAGGCACGTGTCTATTTCTACAGCGAAAACTTGACCGATGAGCAGATCAGAGGTGCCTTGCTCAGACCATGTCACAACATAGAATCTACGGTAAAGGAGTTACTTGATGACTACGGCCGGGACGCTTCTATTTGTGTGCTGCCAGAAGGACCGCAAACAATTCCTTATATTCACTCCGCCCATCAGATGGGCGGGGTTCACGAGACCGGCCATTAAATACGGCTATGCTCTACCTCCGCTGGAACGGCCCATTCCAAGAAAACGAGGCGGTGAAAAGAAAAGACGCGCAGATGAAGTTTTTGGATTTGGGTCCTTTGGATTTGTCTAAGATTTCGAGTTGAGTGCTTTTAGTTTGTAGTTTGTTCATGCCGTCTTACGAAAACAAGCAAAAGGTGATAAACTAGAAGTTCACGCTTGATCGTTGGCCTGTTGTGGCGAGTTTGGTAACACTGATCAATATTATCAAGGTGGGCTTTTTGCCATTGGCCGCCTTTTATTAAGCGTAACCGGTCAGTTATGGGTGGGTTAATTCTGTAGTGATGCTCAGGCTACAATGGGCTGCAAAATCCTGTTTTTTGCTAAAATGCAATTTTACTGCCTGGCAAATAGCTATCGGGTGCAATGGTCAAGTATGAAGGATTTCTTGAAAAAAGTTTTTTTCACTGTGTCCTCAAACGGTTCTTTTATCAGGTTTCCAAAATTTCACGGTTTTAGTCCGAGTTGTCCCCGCCTTTCAGATTCAAGTCTAAACCACACAAACTCCGATAATAACTGAGCCGGATAAAAGCAAACTGGATAATCAGAGGTTTCGATGACCTATTGCAAACAATGCCTTGCTAAACAGCAAAAGATTAACGAGCTTGAAGAAGAAATTACCTTTCTCAACAGCAAGCTGCGTTATCAGGAGCGAACAGCTAAAGAAGGCTTTTTTGGCTCATCTACACCATCTTCGAAGGTTCCAGTAAAGCCGAACAGTCCAACCGGAGACAAACGCAATCGAGGCGGCGCCAAACCAGGCCATAAAGGCCATGGTCGCTCAAGTATTCGCGAGCAAGATGCAGACAATGTAGAGAAAATCAACATTGGCAATACCTGTCCGGATTGCGGAAGTATCCTCGAAGACAAAGGCACTAAAACCCGAGCAGTAATAGACTGTCAACCGGTCAAGATGAAGAAGGTAGTTTACTATCTGGAACGTAAACGCTGTCCCAGATGCAAAAAGATTATCAGTGCCAGGCCGCCGGGTGTTCTTGCCAAATGCTTATACTCAAATCAACTTTTGGCGTATGTAGCAGTTCAGCATTATATTTATGG